>JAFZDP010000064.1 GCA_017561155.1 Bacteroidales bacterium
ACATTATATACATTCTATACCTTTCTATACCCCAAAAGTATACAAGGTATACAAGGTATACAAAGATATACAAGGTATACACTATATTTTTGAAGTTTCAGTTTATTGGTTAAAGGTTAATGTTTAATGTTTAATGAACTCTCTATACATTCTATACATTATCTAAATTCTCTAATAAAATCCTCAGATAACACTCTCTATACATTATATACATTATATACCTTTCTATACCCCAAAAGTATACAAGGTATACAAAGGTATACAAGGTATACACTATATTTTTTTGGGTAAAGTTTAAGGTTTAAGGTTTAAAGTTTAAGGTTACAGGTTAATGTTTTAATGATTAAGATACTCTCCATACCTTCTAACCTTTCTCTACTTTCTGTACTCTCTCTACTTTCTATACTCTCTATACATTCTAACCTTTCTCTACTTTCTTTACTCTCTCTACTTTTCTTTTACCCCAAAAGTATACAAGGTATACAAAGGTATACAAGGTATACACTATATTTTTTGAAGTTGTCAGTTAGTAGTTAGTAGTTATTAGTTAGTAGTTATTTAGTTAGTAGTTATTTAGTTAGTAATTATTAGTTGTCAGTTATTAGTTTTCTATACATTCTATACCCTCTATACTTTCTAAACTTTCTATACTTTCTCTACCCTATCTATATCTTTCTCTACCCTACAAACTACGTTCTACTGCTTTTATTCTATTGTCTATATCAATATTATTGGTTAATCCAAAACCAGATTGGTAGTCGTTGAAGTCGTCTTTCAGTTTGCGTACTGCTTTCTTGGCATTTGCCAATTTTTGTCGCAACATTGCAGCTTCACCACAGCAGTTGTTGGCAGGTGCTTCAGGGGCGTTATTTATCTGCTGTTCTAATTGTTCACATTTCACTACCAACTGTTCTTTTTCTGCCACCATGTCATTGTATTTTGTTTCCAATTCGGTATAGCTTGCCTGTAGTTTTTCAAGTTCTGCTTTCTCTGTATTCCCACACGATGCCATCATCATCACCACCGATAGGGTTGCTATTATTTTTTTCATTACTTATCTATTATTTATGTTTTAAAATTATATATTTTTGTTTATTTTTCTTTGCAATATCTTGGATGATAATTAGCTATGGTTGCCCTCAAATACGAACGCGATACGTGTGTATATATCTCCGTAGTGGTTATCGACGAGTGCCCCAACATTTCTTGCACAGCACGCAAATCTGCTCCGTTTTGCACCAATTCGGTGGCAAAGCTATGCCTCAAACTATGCGGACTCACCTGCTTGCGTATGCCTGCTGCTTCTGCCGCTTTCTTTATCACCATAAACACATACACTCTCGATAGTTTGGTACCTCTGCGATTTAGGAACACATAGTTCTCGTGCCCTGCTTTCACAGGTATTTGTGTACGTATCAGCGTCAGATAGTTTCTCAGCACTGTTATAGCACCACTGTTTATAGGTACCCATCGTTGTTTGTTTCCCTTGCCTGTTATTAATAAACACTCTTCGTCCAGATACAACTGCGATAAAGTCAAATCTACCAACTCGCTAACACGCAGTCCACAACCATACAACACCTCTATCATTACGGTGTTTCGTGCCTCATCAGGACGACTATTGTTCAAGGTTTGCAACATCTTATCTATCTCGTTGTTTGTAAGCACATCAGGCAACTTACGCGTTGTTTTGGGCACATCCAACAGTTCGGCAGGATTTTCCGTTATTGCATCTTCGATAAGCAGATATTTGAAAAACATCCGTATACCTGAAATCATTCTGCATTGAGTGGTTGCTGCAATATCGGTAGAGTTCAATTCTTTCAGAAAGTTCTGCAAATCAGTCAATGTTATCTGCTCAGGGATAAGAGAATTTGCAGCGGCATAGTCCGACAAATAAGCTACATCATGCAAATAAGCATCTATCGAGTTTGGCATAAGTCCCTTTTCCAATTTGAGCCATATCTCAAAATCGGACACCACACGGTTCCACACACATATTATATCAGACTCGTTCATTGGTTGCACTATTTTTTAGGTTTTGTTTTCTTCGATAAATCCACCTTGTACATTCGTGCCTTTATAGTCCGCACACGTTTATTGAAATATTGAGTACGATTGTTTGGATTAAACTTTCGAGGGTTAGGCAGCGATACTGCCAACTGTGCTGCTTCGGTTTTGGTTAGTTCTTTGGCAGACTTATTAAAGTAATGCTGTGCTGCTGCCTCGCACCCATATATACCATCTCCAAATTCTATTATGTTCAGATACACCTCCATTATCCTTTTTTTGCCCCACATCAGTTCTATCAGTTTGGTGAAATATGCTTCAAATGCCTTTCTGACGTATGTACGATGTGGAAAAAGAAACGCATTCTTTGCCGTCTGCATAGATATGGTACTACCCCCACGTATTTTCTTACCCTTATTTGCCTTATTTGATTTGTAGCTACGTTTCAACTCTTCAAAGTCGAAACCACTGTGTTGCATAAACTTACCATCTTCCGAAGCAACCACTGCATTTATTAAATTTGGTGATATATCCTCGATAGGAACATAATCTCTTTTGAAACGCACCTCTTTTTCTTCGTCGAAAATCTGTTCTACAAAGCGTTGAGCCATGAGTGGTGTCAGTGGCGGATTTACAAACTTATACAGCAATGTAAAGAACAATGTTACTGCCACAAAGACAATAAAGAACATTCGAAAAAATTTCATCACTCGTTTCATATTATCTATATAAGTTTTTTTGTGTATATATTTTTTTGTATATATTTTATCGTTTTTATTCAAAAAAGTCAGTTAGTAGTATTTTATCAACTTCTAACTGACGTTTTTCATCTACAAAAATGATAGTCTGTATGTTTCAATAATATATCGGTATCCAAACTATTAATTATAATATTCGTATATACGTTCTATTATCAACACAGGATATATTTCACCTTTTTCTACGGCAAATTCAGTTTTTTGTATCCAATTTTTAAAGTCGTCGTATTTGTACGAAAACATTTGTACAGTCACCACGGGGTCTTCAGCATCGTAGTAGTCGAAAGTAGTTTGAGTTACCACCTCTTGATATTCGTCATATTCATAAAATACTTCTTGCACTTTAGTTTTTGTTCTATCGTATATAGTAGTCACTGCCACAGTACCGTCATCATTGTATTTGTACACTTCACGACGTCTTACATCGTTGTGTCTGTCGTTGTACGAACGCTCAGTAACTACACCTTCAGCATTATATCTGATGTGCAATCTGTTTTCAAGCTGCATTTCCTGGTCGTATGTTACAATCTCAATCAATTGGTTTGCAGGATTGAACGAATAATAAGTTCTTCCTATCACCGAATCAAGAGGGTCTATCGCTTGGTCTAAAATTATATTACCAATACCATCTCTTTTGTGTCGGATACGAAATATCAATTCTTCTTCGCCAGTGAAATATTTAATATCAATTTTCTTTCCAGAACGTTCATATTTCACCTGCGAACTTTCTAATTTCAAAGTTTTTTCAGGTTTTTCTTGAGTACCGAATGCCTCGTACAACACCTCTGTCATTTTCTTTACAGGACCTTTATATCCATCATATTCTACATCAGGTTTAAGCACTGGAAGTTGTGCAAAACTAAAAAATGACCCTGATAAAAATATAGCCAACACTGCTTTTAACTTCATAATATACTGTTTATATGTTATATATATGCTTTTATTCTTTTATCTTTTATTCTTCAAAGGTACAAAAAAAGTTTGAATTATCAATAATATTCTAGTTTTTTTTGTTCAATGGAAACGTATCTTTGTCAGTTTTATTTTCCTGTTCAGGTTTCAACCACTTAGAATTTATAAAATAACCTTCTCCTGGCGACATTTCCGAGTAACTTTTCACATTGCCCTCAGGGTCTATCAATATAAAATGAGGATAGGTAGTTACACCAAAAAAATCCAACATTTTATAGTTGTTGTCAAAGTGCAACCACAACCAATCGTAAGATGCCCCTTTCTTCGAGTTTTTCAAAAAATGATAAAGTTTCTGAAACTCACGGTCACAAGATATAGTCAAAAATTCCATGTCACTGGTTTTATACACCGAATCGCGATAAAACTTTAATGTTTCAATTTCACGCAAGGAATTAGGGTCTGCCAATCTTACAAAACTTACATACAACCATTTTCCTTTCAAATCGTTCAAATCTACAACATTCTTTTCTACATCAATCAAAGTAAAACTTGGCAACTCTTTACCCTTATCTGTAGTTTGAAACATATTCAAAATATTTTCTGCTATTTCTCTATGTCTTGAAAATTTGCTTTCGTTAGATAAGCGTTCTATCATTTTCACTACCATTTCAGAGTTGTAGTATGGGTTGTAGTACGACTCTTGCAGTGCTTTCAACACCACCAATTCTCTAAGTTGTTCGTGTTGCAAAACAGGGTATATACCTATGCTGTCCATATATTTAAACAAATCGTTTTCATCAACCCAACGAGCCAATGTTTCTATAGGCAACTCTTTGGTTCCCTTAGAGATAAAATTAGAAAAATACACATTAAACAGCGAAGCATAACCCTCGTCATCGTACTCTATCGGTTGCCCTTTGAAGTATTGTTCAGCAATATTTTTTGCAGATTTCAAACCAAACATATATTCCAACTCTGCCATTCTGTGACGTTTGTAGCTCAAAAAGAACTCGTTTTCGCTGTCGTTACAAACACTTTGCAAGGTAGAAAACATTGTATCCATTCTGCTTTTATCTTGCTTAAATCTGAAGTCTAAAAACATTCTATATTTCAAAAACATTTCAGATTCAGTGCTATCGTATGCAGATATTTGAAAGTTCAAATCGTCGTGTTCCAAATCCACAAATTCTACAGGCAATGCTATCGGATTTTGGTACACATTCATTTTTTCATCGATATTCCATTCAAATTGGTGTATCACAATATTGTAATCCATACCAGGTTCAACAAAAAACGACTGCGAATAGTTTTCTATCTGAATAAATATCAATGTTGTATATCTCACAGTAAACTCCAAATCAATAGTTTGATTGTCAGTTATCTTTTGAGAATCCAACAACACTTCTTGTTTAGAAAAATTGTCGGCATATCTATACACCTCAATAGTCTTGTCTTGAGCATTTATGGTTTTACCCTTAATAGTTACATTTTGCGACACTGCATCAGCAAAACAACACAACATCAATATGTAAAATAGAACTATCGCTTTTTTCATCTTGTATATATATTTGAATGGTTTATATCAGTTTATCAATATTCTTAGATGCCTCCAACAACGATGGAAAATAATAATCGACTAATGTAGGATAGTTGAATGCTATTTCAGGTCTGTCTCCTACAAGGATGGTTTTCATTCCTGCTCGTTTTCCAAATTTCATATCTATCATACTATCGCCTATCATCACCGACTTTTTGAATCTTATCTCAGGAAAATCTTTCTTTGCTTTCAGAGCCATACCTATATTTGGTTTACGACAAAAATTGTTTTCTCTTTCCAAGTTTGGACAATAATATATCTTGTCTATTTTAGCATTACAAGCTTCCACTTGACTCAAAAAGTTTTTATGCACCTCATTCAAATCGTTGTCAGTCATCAACCCTTTTCCAATCCCCTGTTGATTTGTAACCACCACAATACGCTCAAAAACAGATGTAAATATTTGCAAAGCATCCAACACACCATCTATAAGAACAAACTGCTGAGGTTTGGTAACATAATCGCCAATCAATCGCTGATTAATGACTCCATCTCTATCCAAAAACAGTGTATATCCTTCTTTTTGTGCCATAAAATATATTATTTTGCCTTTCTACTCCAAACAATATTATCTTCAACCGAATATTATATTTATTCAGATTTTTCGTCTAACAATTCTTTTTCTATAAGATAAGTATTTCTTGTAGGAGAATTTCTACCAACAAGTTCTGCCAAGAAACCTGTCACAAACAATATAGTTCCCAATACAATACCTAGCAATGCCAAATAGAAGTACGGACTATCTGTAATAAGACGCATAGGTATATGATTTGACAACGCAACAAGTTTTTGTACACCCAACACTACAACAGATACAAATCCCAACAAGAAGAAAATACTACCTATAAGTCCGAAAAAGTGCATTGGTTTTTTACCAAACTTAGAGATGAACATAATAGAGAACAAATCCAAATATCCATTCACAAATCTGTCCAAACCAAATTTAGTCACACCAAATTCACGTTTACGATGTTGTACCACCTTCTCACCTATCTTAGAGAAACCTGCCCATTTTGCTATTACAGGTATATAGCGGTGCATTTCTCCATATACTTCTATACTCTTCACCACATCATGTCTGTAAGCTTTCAAACCACAATTAAAATCGTGCAGTTTGATACCACTCATTTTTCGTGTAGTGGCATTAAACAATTTTGATGGTATATTTTTTGCCAATTTAGAATCGTAACGTTTCTTTTTCCATCCTGATACCAAATCATATCCATCTTCTTTTATCATACGATACAATTCAGGAATTTCATCAGGACTGTCTTGCAAATCGGCATCCATAGTTATAACAACATCGCCCTTTGCTTTGCCAAATCCTACATTAAGTGCAGCAGATTTGCCATAGTTTCTACGAAATTTTATACCTTTATATGCCGAATTTTCTTGACTAAGTTTTTCTATTACCTCCCACGATTTGTCTTTGCTACCATCATCAACCATTATAACCTCGTAGGTAAAATTATTCTCTGTCATTACTCTTGTTATCCACTCTGCCAAGTGTGGTAACGATTCGTCCTCATTAAACAAGGGCACTATTACTGATATATCCATTATTTATTATCTTTTTTGTCTTACTACATTTTTTTGGGTTCTCAACAGCAATCCCACTATAAAAGCAACCATCAACGAGGTAACCATAGTGAGTATTCCGCCCATTATGCTAAGATATGGAACAGATGCCATACTTTTTATCTCGTCTATCCTCGCTTTCATATCTTCATCTGTACCTTCCCAATTATTTATATAAATATATTCTTGATTTTCTACATAACGTTGCACTAATTCAGTGTCTACAGAACTTCCGTAGTACCAAATAAACAATCCGTAAATAACTCCTGCCACTACTCCGATACCTAAGTTAAGTATGTATACTTCTTTGAAAAATATATTACCCATATATAACTTTTTACGGTAAAGATATGTGAAAATAAACATACATAGGAAAAGAACTATATTGTCTATCCAAGTAGATGGAGTGTCCATCGGATATGTAAGAAAATATCTAAGCAATACAGAAAAACTCATTATAAGTCCGGTGTATAAACCATAGAGCAACCAACCTTTTTTGTAATTGCCATATATTTCTGATTCGTAACGTTTTATTAAACCCATATATTTTTGTTTTAAATTGCAAATATACAACTTTTTTTTGAATATAACCCCATTGTAGGCATATATTCTAAATGAAAAAAGCCATGGTTTCGTACCACAGCTTTTTTCTTGTTGTCAATAAATAATTATTTAGAACTATAACCTTTCAACAAACCTACATTAGCACGCTCTACAAAGTCGAATATTTGTTTACCTTCGATTGTGTTACCATACTCTTCCTTAGCCAATTCTACAGCGTGAGACACAGAATATCCTTTTTGGAATATGTATCTATACACATCTTGAATAATAGTTATAGACTCTTTGGTAAACCCTCTTCTATTCAAGCCTACAGAATTGATACCGGCATAAGATATTGGATAGCGAGCTGCTCTTATAAATGGAGGCACATCTTTATCTACCAATGAACCACCTGCTGTAATTGCATGGTCACCGATAGTCACAAATTGTAAAATAGCCGTTTTCCCACCTAAAATAACATAATCACCTATAGTAACGTGTCCTGCCAATGTTGCATTATTTGCCAATACACAGTTATTTCCAACTATACAATCGTGGGCAACGTGAACGTATGCCATCAAAAGATTGTTATTGCCTATCTCTGTTCTACCCAAAGCAGCAGTACCTCTATTTATAGTTACACACTCACGAATGACATTGTTGTCGCCAATTATAACAGTGGTATACTCATTATTAAATTTTAAATCTTGAGGTATAGCAGCTATTACAGCTCCCGGAAAAATCTTACAATTCTTTCCAATACGAGCACCCGGAAATATAGTAACATTTGGACCAATCCAAGTACCATCACCAATTTCCACATCATCGTAAATGGTAACAAAATTGGATATTTCTACTCCCTCTCCAATCTTGGCATTTGGGTGTATATCGACAAATTTTGCATGCATGATATTAATTATTTTTGTTTTTTATAACTTGTGCCATCATCGAAGCCGAAGATACTAATGTATTTCCAACATATACTTCGCCATCCATTTCTACAAAAGTTCTGCGCAATGGTGCAGTAACTCTCAATTTAATAATCAATGTATCTCCTGGAACAACCGGTCTTTTAAATTTTACATTGTCTATTTTTGCAAAGTAAGTAGAATAATTTTCAGGATCTGGCACATCTTTCAACACAAGAATACCACCTGTTTGAGCCATAGCTTCTACTTGTAGTACGCCAGGCATAACAGGTTGATCAGGAAAATGACCTTGAAAATAAGCTTCATTACCTGTAACATTTTTTATTCCCACTATATAATCTTCGCCAACTTCCATTATCTTATCTATCATCAAAAAAGGATAGCGGTGAGGCAAAAGACCTTTTATTGCATTTACATCATAAACAGGTGCTTGATTTGGATCATAAACAGGCACTTTAGATTCTGTACTCATATCAATCTGGTTTTTAATTAATTTTGCAAATTCTACATTTGCTTTGTGTCCCGGACACGAAGCAAAAAAATGACCTTTAATTCGTTGTCCGGCCAAAGACAAATCTCCTATAAAATCTAGAAGTTTATGTCGAGCCGGTTCATTTTCAAAATGTTTCTGCACATTGTTCAATATACCTTCGTGAACATCCAATTTTGCAATATCCTTATTAAACAATGTAGCCAATCTATTTAAATCTTCTTGTGCCAACTCTTTATTTACAAATATCAAGGCGTTGTCTACATCTCCACCTTTTATCAGATTGGCTTTTTGAAGATATTCTATTTCGTGAAGGAAAACAAACGTTCTACATTTCGATAATTCATATTCGTAATCATCATTTTCTGAAAAACGCGCTGTTTGTTCGCCCAACACTTTTGTTTTATAATCAATAAGTGTTGTAACTTTAAAATCATCAGCAGGAACACCTACTATTTCAATTCCGTTTTTTTCATCAACATAAGACACACTTTCCTTCAAATAAAAGTACTTGCGTTCTTTTTCTAACTCAACAGTACCTACCTTTTTTATCTCTTCGACCCAAAAACGTGGACTACCATCCAAAATAGGAATCTCTTCGCCATTAAGTTCCACCAAAACATTATCAACATTAAGACCTACCAATGCCGATAATAAGTGTTCTATTGTAGCAACTTTAACTCCATTTTTAGACAATGTAGTACCTCTTGATGTGTCGCTTACACACAAAACTGAAGCAGGGATAGTAGGACATCCTTCAACATCTACCCTTTTAAAAACAACACCACTATCAGCCTCTGAAGGTAATAAATTTACCTCTACCAACTGACCTGTATGAAGTCCTTTTCCACTCAGCTGTATTTTATTTTTTATTGTAGTCTGTTTTTCCATAACATTTTGCAAAAGTACGAAAAATAATTGATGTAAAGAAATTTAAATTCATCAACTTGAATATAAACACTTTGTACACTTCATTATTATTTCATTACCTTTTTTTACTTTTACTTTTTACAATATTTTAGTACTGTTTTCTATTAACAGGCACCAATTTATAATCTTCCATTTTGTAAATATATGCTGCTTGGTTTTCAAAACCATCGCCATCAGCAGGGCGTTTGAAAAGCATAGGGTACAAAATATTAGAATTGGCCGATATATTTGGATTTTTCCAAAATTCGCTACCTCGTCTATGTAATCCCAAAACAAAATGAATAACAATATCATTGCCAATTAAAGCATATTCGCCTATTGGCTCTGTTTTATATTTTTCTTTAAACTTATCTATAAAGTCTTTGTGAACAGGGTTGGAATAATCCAAATATGTATTATCAAAAGTATGATATTCTAACCGTTCCAACTGATTGTAATCTATATCACTATAAGTCTTTATGTAATTATCTGTAGTTAATAATGTCGGAGTAGTTTTCTTCAAAGAGAACAACTTATTCATCAACAGATTAGAAAATGCTTTGTTTTTTCCCGGTGCTTCGTCATAGATACTAACTACCACATTCGAATTATCGTTTTTAAGCATTTGTACCAATCGGTTACTTGCTGCCCAACTAAACAGAGTATATTCTACTTCTTTTTGCTCTGACAATTGTTTTTTAAACTCTTCGAACCACACTTTTTCATTTTTAGAATTTGAATGTATTAAATACAAATGAGGTTTCTTAAAGTTTTTCTTTACTGAATTTATCACAGCCTTTACCGACCCTTCTATCGAAGGCATATACTTAACAACATATGGATTATCTTTCAAAATCTCTGACCTATCAGCCAAAGAATTTATAATAAATACCCTGTTATTCTTTGCCAACTCGGCAGCCTTTTCGAAAGAATGTTGAAAAAGCATAGAAATAATAAAATCGGAATTTGCTATATCGTATTCCTCGAAAGCTTTTACTACCAAAGCAGGATTATCTTCAGGTACATCCACAACATTCAATACTACGCTATAGCCTTGCGACTCTAAATAGTCCAATCCCATCATCACGCCTTCATAAAACTGTATAAATGTAAACGATTTATATGTTCTACGACGACGTTGTTCTATATCAAATTTTGAGGTGGAGATTTCGCCCATATTATCCAAAAACAAAGGCATCATCAAAGTTACATGAACCTTGTTTTTGTCTACTCTATCGCGAATAGAAAAATTAAATGGCGCTTTGTTTTTAGATACATCTGAGTACGATTTATCGCCGTTGGTTTGAGAACTCGACGACGAACTATTTTTATTATCTTCAGTTCCTTCTAAAGGCATCTTCAAAATCATTCCCACTTTTAGTGTAGAATTTTTCAATTCAGGATTTAAAGCCTCTATATCATCTATAGAGACTTTAAATGTTTTAGAAAGACTGTATAATGTTTGTCCTTGCTTAACTTCTACATATCTGTACGAAGAATTTGAAGGAACATCAGCTTCAGCATCCGTTACAGGAATCCATATAGTATCGCCTATCTTCAACTTATTCATATCTTTCTTAATGTAAGCATCGTAGTATTTAACTCCGTATGCTCTCGATACCGAGAAAACTGTTTGTCCGTGTTCTACTATGTGAACATAATACTTCTTTCCATCTAAAGTTTGTTTCACTTTAGATTTCACGATATTACCTTGTCCGAACGACAAGAATACCATTACTAACATCAAAAGAAAAACACAGTTTTTTTTCATTGTTAAAGATATTTTATTGTTGACAATAAGCTTATTTACTATTTATTATTCCCATTCAATAGTTGCAGGTGGTTTAGAGCTTATATCATACACAACT
This sequence comes from Bacteroidales bacterium, assembly GCA_017561155.1. Classification (GTDB taxonomy): domain Bacteria; phylum Bacteroidota; class Bacteroidia; order Bacteroidales; family P3; genus HGM05376. Next base: position 11,595 of record JAFZDP010000064.1, read on the forward strand.
CTGTTTACACCTCTTACTTTATTGATGATTTCGTTAGAAACCTTTGCTAGAAAATCGTATGGCAAATGAGCCCAGTCTGCAGTCATACCGTCAATAGACTCTACGGCACGAATTGCAACAACATTTTCGTATGTACGTTCATCGCCCATTACACCTACCGATTGTACTGGTAGCAACACAGCTCCGGCTTGCCATACTTTGCTGTATAATCCAAATTCGCGTAGATTAGAAATAAATATATGGTCTACTTCTTGCAAAACAGCTATTTTTTCAGGAGTAATATCTCCCAAAATTCTAATTGCCAAGCCTGGACCGGGGAATGGGTGACGACCCAACAAATCTTGTTTCAATCCTATTTGTTCTCCCACTTTACGAACTTCATCTTTAAATAATGTACGTAATGGTTCAACAATTTTCAATTTCATATATTCAGGCAAACCACCAACATTGTGGTGCGATTTGATTGTTACAGAAGGTCCTTTTATTGATGCAGATTCGATAACATCAGGATAAATAGTACCTTGTGCCAACCATTTCACATCTTTTATTTGTTTAGCTTCTTCGTCGAATACATCTACGAAAGTTTTACCTATAATTTTTCTTTTCTTTTCAGGATCTGTTACACCTTTAAGTTCTCTGTAGAACAAGTCTTTTGCATTTACACCTTTAACGTTCAATCCCATATCTTTGTAGGATTCCAACACATCTTCGAACTCGTTTTTACGCAACAAACCATTGTCTACAAATATACAATGCAAGTTTTTGCCTATAGCTTTGTGCAACAATACAGCAGCTACCGAAGAATCGACACCACCCGAAAGACCCAAAACTACTTTATCGTCTTGCAATTTTTCGCGTAGCTCAGCTACCATATCATCAACAAAAGTTTGAGAAGTCCAAGATTGTTCGCAACCACAAACACCTACAACGAAGTTTTTCAACAATGTAAGTCCGTCCAACGAGTGAGTAGTTTCTGGGTGGAATTGCAAAGCATAAGTTTCTTCGCCTTCAATTCTATAGCCTGCATACTTAACATCTTTGGTACTACAGATTAATTTATAGTTTTCCGGAATGCTTAATATTGTATCGCCGTGCGACATCCATACTTGACTTTCAAGAGGCACATCTTTCATCAATTTACATTCAGTATCTACATAATGTAAATTTGCACGACCATACTCGCGTGTCAATGATGGAGATACTTGACCACCGCCATATTTTACCAAATATTGAGCACCATAACATATAGCCAACAATGGCAATTTACCTTTTATGTTAGACAAATCTGGAATAGGTGCATCAACATCGTTGCACGAATATGGACTACCCGAAAGTATCACCCCTTTAATATCCGGAGTTATCTGTGGAATTTTATTGTAAGCATAAATTTCACAGTAAATGTTGAGTTCTCTAACCTTACGAGCTATTAGCTGAGTGTACTGAGAACCAAAGTCTAATATCAATATTTTTTGCATATCAATTCGTATTAAATAAATTTCAAAATTACATCTTTTTTTGCACTTATTCAACTTTCTAATAATATTTTGTTTATCTTTTCATTCACAAAAGAATACAACAAAATAGAAATCAAATATTTACATATTAATAATTTATTTGTATCAATCATTTCCTTTTCAAGCACCGAAAAATAAGGTTTTCGAACACTTAGAATACTATTTTTTCCCGGATTCCACTGCTCATTTTTGTAATCTATTACCCGGCTTTACCCCAGACTTAGATAAGACTTACTCCAGTCTCAATCACAAAGCTGACGACAGTATACCATCAACTCATTTACACCCTATCGTAAAGGGAAAGACAGTATACTGTGAATTTTCGCCCAATAGACATAGGTACAAAATTCGGCATTCAAGAAAATTATTTTCAATTTTCATACTTTTTTTTCCCAATCTTCGTTTTTGTCATCGTATTATTAAGATATATATGGTTTTGTATTATCTTATATATATATTAGTCAGCTAATTATATACTATATTGAAATAAAGATATATATAAAGTGAATTTATTTCAAATAAAAAACGTAACTTTGCAAATTATGAGAAGAATTAAACTTATTTCTGTTATTGCTCTATTTTTCAGCATCTTTTGCAGTTGTAGTAACCACGAAAAGTTGCTAAAAAGCAATGATTTTGACAAAAAATATGCTGCTGCTATGGATTACTACGAAAAAACAAATTATTCCAAAGCCGCATTATTGTTCGAGAATTTGACATTATACTACAGAGGTCGCGACAATGCAGAAAACGTGGCTTGGTACTATGCAGAAGCAACCAACAAATTGAAAGACTACTATACCGCAGGATACTTGTACAATAACTTTGTTCGCCAATTTCCATATAGCGAACGTGCTGAAGAAGCGTTGTTTATGTCGGCATTTTGCAAATACAAAGAATCGCCGGACTATAGCTTGGATCAAAGCCAAACATACGAAGCCATTACAGCATTTGAACAATTTGTTGAACGCTATCCTACAAGTACACACATACCCGAAATAAATAAATACTTAGACGAAATGCGAGCTAAGTTGATGAAAAAAGACTACGAAATAGCATACGGATACTACAAGATAAGCGTATACAATGCAGCATACGTTGCTTTCAACGAATTTATAAACCAATATCCCGACTCCGACAAAAAAGAAGATGCAATGTTTTACATCATAAAGTCGGGCTATGAATATGCTATCAACAGTACAGAATCGAAAATTGTGGGTCGTTTGCAACAAGTAATAAATGACTTTGAGAAATTTGCCACCTTGTTTAGCAATTCTAAATATATGGCGGCTTCGCAAGAGATTTACACAAAATGTAGAGAAGAATTGAGTAAAAGAACAAAATAACATAAAGAAATTAAAATACAATAAAATATAAACCTATGGACGTAAAAAAATTTAGAACAACAACAAGTATCGTAACTCGCAATATTGCAGAATTTGATGCACAAACAGACAATATTTATGAAACAATTGCGATGTTATCGAAGCGTTCTAACCAAATTTCGACAGAATTAAAGAAAGAATTACACAGAAAGATTGAGGAGTTTGCTTCGTCGTCGGATACATTAGATGAGATATTTGAAAATCGCGAACAAATTGAAATAGTAAAGTATTACGAACATTTACCAAAACCGGTTCTTATTGCTATTCAAGAGTATTTGAACAAAGAACTTTACTACCGCAATCCAGAAAAAGAAAAGAAAGCTCAACAAGCTGCTAAAGCTGAAATGGAAAATGGTAGCAACACAGGAAACGAAACTGCTACATTATAAGACAATAAGTTTTGATTAATATACAATACAAAGCACTCGGCAACAAAAAAGATGTTGAGTGCTTTGTGTAATTTAAAGCCCTGACTATGTTACGAGGAAAAAAAATAATTGTTGGAATCACAGGTGGTATTGCAGCCTATAAAACACCTATTTTGATACGCCTTTTGATAAAACAAGGTGCAGAAGTTAAAGTAGTAGCCACCAAAAATGCAATGGAGTTTACTACTACTACTACACTTGAAACTGTATCGAAAAACAAAGTCTACAACGATTTGTTTGCTCCAACAAACGAATACAATACCGAACACATAGCACTTGCCGATTGGGCCGATTTTATGATAATAGCTCCTGCTTCGGCCAACTGTATTGGTAAAATGGCTTCAGGCATTGCAGACGACGCCTTGTCTACACTTGTACTTGCTTTTAACAAACCAATATTTTTATGTCCTGCAATGAACACAAATATGTTCAATCATTTCTCGGTACAAGAAAATATGAATAAGCTAAAGAACAATGGCATAATATTTATCGAGCCGACAAGTGGAGAATTGGCTTGTGGAGTAGAAGGCAAAGGAAGAATGGAAGAACCTGAAAATATCGTTACATACATAACTTCGCAACATATAGCCTCGTATGGTGATTTCGAAAACAAAAGTATTTTGATTACTGCCGGTCCTACATACGAAAAAATAGATGCAGTACGCTTTATAGGCAACTTCTCGACCGGAAAAATGGGCTATGCTTTGGCTGAAGAGTTCGCACGTCGTGGAGCAAAAGTAACACTTGTTTCAGGTCCTACACAACTTAGCGTACATCATCCTAACATCACGAAGATAAGCATATTATCGGCGAGAGAAATGTATGAGGCCGCCACTATACACTTTCCCGATAGCGATGTAGCCATACTTTCGGCTGCTGTAGCTGACTTCAGACCTGAAGTAACTCACAACGAAAAGATAAAGAAATCGTCGGATAGTCAAACTATGGACATACACCTTGTTCAAAATCCCGACATTTTAGCTTCGCTTGGAAATATGAAAAAGGACAACCAACTACTTATTGGCTTTGCCTTAGAAACCAACGACGAAGTGGCTAATGCTCAAAAGAAACTAACCAAAAAGAATTTAGACTTTATAGTTTTAAATTCGTTGCAAGATGCCGGTGCAGGTTTTGGACACGACACCAACAAAGTATCGTTTCTTTACAAAGAGGGTAAAATAGAACATGGCTGTTTGAAATCGAAAAGCGAAGTGGCCAAAGATATTGCAGACAGAGTAAAAAATATAAGCAACTTCTAGAGTACTAACTTTTAGAAGTTGCTTATTCCTTATATTACATATACAAACTACCTATAATATTTCTTCCAGGGCTCCTACCCTAACGCTGTTTGAGCCTTTCAACAAAATAGTTGCATCGGATATTGGATTGTTTTTGAAGTATTCTTTTGCTTCCTCGATATTGGCGAACCACATACAATCTGCATCTTGCTGTACAAAAGAAAAGCCTCCTCCGACAAATACTTTATTGGCAAAGATATAGTTTTGCAACTGCTCTACTACTTGTTTGTGTTCTAATTCCGAATCAACTCCAAGTTCTTTCATCTCGCCCAACACTACCACTTTGCTACCTTCTACATTCATATTGCCAAAATTTTCTATTGCCACTTTCATACTAGAAGGATTTGCGTTATAGCAGTCCAACAACAAAACATTACGGTCTGTTTTTTTCATCTGCGAACGCTTATTTGTCGGTTCGTATTCTTCCAACGCCATCTTTATATCAAACAAATCTACATTGAAATAACTACCAACACATACTGCTGCCATTGCATTATCGAAGTTGTAACCGCCCATCAAATTTGTATCAACAGAGTAAACAACATCGCCATTCTCGAAATAAAATTTCATATAAGGATTGGCACTGCGATAAGCTCCTTTGGCATTTGATTGTTCAGACTTTCCGTATAGCATTCGTTTTATGCCTTCCGATTTTTCTATCAAAATTTCGTTATCGGCATTTACAAACAACATACCACCGCGTCCCTCTACAAAGCGATACATCTCTGTTTTTGTCTGCACCACACCTTCAAACGAACCAAATCCTTCCAGATGTGCTTTTCCCACATTGGTTACAAGTCCATAATCGGGCAAGGCTATATTACACAAGAAATCTATCTCGCCGGGATGATTTGCACCCATTTCTATTATAGCTATTTCGGTATCTTGTGGCATCGATAGCAAAGTAAGAGGCACTCCTATATGGTTGTTCAGATTACCAACCGTAGCATGAGTACGATATTTTTTCGACAATACAGCTTTCACCAATTCCTTTGTAGTGGTTTTTCCGTTGGTACCTGTTATTCCTACAAATGGAATAGACAACTGCTTGCGATGATGAAGAGCCAAATTTTGAAGCGTAGTCAATACGTCATCGACCAAGATACACTTATCGTTCAACTTGTACAACGGATTATCTACAATACAATAAGCAGCACCCTTTGCCAATGCATCTGCTGCAAATACATTACCGTCAAAATTGTCGCCTTTAAGAGCAAAAAACAAATCGCCGGTTTTTACACTACGACTGTCGGTTGTAATATTTCGGTATTCGGTATAAAGTGTATAAAGGTCGTTGATATTCATATCAATTATATTTATCTTATTATCAATAATATTTATATACATTAGTTGGTTTATCTCTCTACAAAAGAGATTACAAAAGTACTGCTTTTTCGGGAATAATCAAACAGTTTTTTAAGCACAGACAGCAGAAAAATGAAAAAAAGCCTCCATTATTCAAAAAAACAATGTAATTTTGCAAAGGAAACTTTATTGACGTTTCATTATATACTTTTTATTATCAACCGAATAGAATTTATACATATAATTTAAAACAATATAGAAAAATGAAAAACAAATTAAATTTACTAGCTATTTGCGCAATAGCATTTTCAATTGTAGGATGTAGTACTTTGTTCAATTCATCTTCAAACTCGGCAGCAACATCTGCAGGTGCCAGCTGCGGTAAAGCTATTTCTAACCTTTACAAAGAATACAAGAAAGAAAATAAAGTTGATGTTACAAACACCAATACTCTTACCTACATTATTCAGATTGCTGCTGCAAGAAACGTTTTGAAAGAAAACAAGAACGATGCAGCTTTTGTCAGTGCATTTGCTTTAGGATTGGTTTCAGGGTCTAACAATCTTATCACTAATGCTACTTCAAACAACGTTATCAATGCATTGCTAAGTCTTAGCTCGTTGAACACTGTTACTACCAATACACCTTCAAGCTCGTCGACAGCTACAGAAGCCGGCAAAGCAGTGTTGCCTTTGATGAGAACATTAGAAGAGTAAACAGAAAAACAATTCAAAACTTTCAATAATAATTTATTATTACAATTAAATACCTTGTTATAGTCATGAAAACCAAAATAATCGTTGCTGCACTTGTATGCTTGCCATTGGTAGGCGTAGCACAAAACAAAATGGATAGCCAAGGTCGCCGACAAGGCAAATGGGTTAAAGTAGACAAAAACGACCGCAAAGTTTACGAAGGGACTTTTAAAGACGGTAAAGAAACCGGTACTTTTACCTACTACTACGGCGATGGTTCTGTAAGAATGAAAAACACTTTTTTGGTTGATGGTAAATACTGCCAACACGAAGCCTATAGTAAAGACGGAAAACTTATGGCTACCGGTTTCTACAACCAAAAAAACAGAGATAGTGTTTGGAATATTTACAGCGAAAAAGGGCATTTGATTAAATCTGTTTCCTACAAATTAGGAACTAAAACAGGTAAGTCTGTACTATTTTCGGAAAAGGGCGACACCATAGAAATACAATACTGGAACGATGACAAAAAGCATGGCTATTGGTACAGAAAACTTCCTAACGGTTACTTGGTAGGCAACTATGCCGACAACCAACTTAACGGAAAATACGAAGACTACGTTAACGGTAAGATTGCAACCGAAGGTAACTATGCCGACGGACTTAAAACCGGACAATGGAAACACTACAAAGGCAACAATTTGGAAGTGGTAGAGAAATGGAATTACGGCACTTTGATTGACAGAAAAGTGTTGTTGTATTCTGACAAACCTCAGATGATTTCTATAAACGATATTGCATACTTCTACCCTAAGGGACAAAACACAATTGTTATCACAATGCAAGGCGAAACCATTGTAGACAAAGAAAGTTCGCAAGATTTGTTTGACAAAGTAGGTACTGAATACTTTGTGACAATAAATAAAGAAAAGAAACTTACTGCCGCTTATCGTTGTATAAAAGGCTTTGAAAAAGACGAAGAAGGTAACGAATACATTAGCCTATCTCCAAAGTTAAGTTTCAATCTTTATCCTGACGATGATTGTCGCAAACTTGTACAATCTATTATAAGACAAGGTATGGAATAGTTGCAACAAACAGCAACAATATATAGAAGCCTTCCAAACAAACCGAGTATAATTTGGTAACGTTTGGGAGGCTTTTCGTTTGCTGATACAGTATTTGTTTATCTCTAATACTCCTTCACCGGAAATAATCAGCACAAAACTTGCCGACTTTATGCTTTATTTATGCTGCTGCATGGTATATGCAGAGGCGTTGCATGGTATAACATTTACCCTCCCAAAGTCTTTGGGGTGTGTTCCCAAAGTCTTTGGGGTGTATTCCAAAAGTCTTTGGGGCGTATTGCCAAAGTCTTTGGGGCGTATTGCCAAAGTCTTTGGAGCGTATTGCGAAAGTCTTTTGGGCGTGTTGCCAAAGACTTTCGCATACCATTGCTTATACCACAAAGCGTTAATGTTTGTACCATATAATTTTATGTTTTATACCATAACCATTCATCAAAAGAGCCGAGTTTGCATTCATAGCCTTGCGGTTTACGACCTGCAAGTGCCATAGTTTCGATACAAAAGTGCCATACTTTTACACCCTATGTATGGCACTTTTTAGCGGCAAAGCATAGAGTTACGAATTATAGATAACGTCTATTTGTGATTTGCTGATTTAGGTTGTCACATTTGTGTCTTTAGACTGATTTAAGTTGACTGGTTAATAACTCTTGACTATTTATAGTTTACATTATTCACTATTACGACTGTTTTTGGTTTACTTTAATAAAGAATAAGAA
>JAFZDP010000065.1 GCA_017561155.1 Bacteroidales bacterium
ATTGAGCATAGCGGGCTATGCGATTGAAAAAGAAATAGAAAGATTTCGGCAAAAAACGCAACGTTGCGATTAAGCGAGTAAAGAGCAATGCCTAAGCATTAGCTATTTCGAGCGATAGCAACATCGACAAAGTCAAAGCACGCAAAAGTTTCAAAGAACAGTCTTTTGTTTATCCGAAACGTGGAATTTTTAGTAGTTGCCTTATGTGCATGCATCACCTACGTTGTTTTCAAAGCCCAAGATAGAGCATTTTTTTCATCGCGATGCCGACAAATTTCCATCACGATGCTGCGCCACCTCCCTCCCGATGCAGCATAGCACTGCATGGGGAGGAAAAAAAACAGCAACCAATGCTACCCTATTTTTTACAAGGCAGCATTTACAGACTTTCCCCCATTGCATACAATCTCGTCGTTGGCAAAAAGAAACCATGCACTTGCACGGCAACAGCTTTTCTATATGCTATAGATTTTAAAAGTATGCCACTTAGCACCCAAAACTCCCATGGTTACGAGTGCAAACCGTGGGGTTTAGGGCATGCAAACCGCATGCTTTGCAGTGCCAATACGGCAGCGTTCAAAGCACCATTTATAGCCACAGTGGCCACAGGTATACCCGGAGGCATCTGCATTATGGCAAAAGTAGCATCCAAGCCTTCGAGCACACTACCCTTGATAGGCACACCTATAACAGGCAGCGGTGTTTCGGCTGCTATAACACCCGGCAATGCTGCGGCCATACCGGCGCCGGCTATTATAACTTCTATACCTAGTCGGGTGTGCGATGTGCCGACAATGCATTTACTTCAAATGGTATCTCCATTTCATCAAAAAACTTACATGCACTTTCCATTACCGGCATATCCGATGTGCTACCCATTATGATACTTACTCTTGGTGTCATATTATTTTATATTGATTATTCATTAACTTATTTTATTTCGCGTTTATTATATCAAGTTACAAAGGTACGTATTTTTTTTGAAATAACAAAACTACGTACTACAGACTACGGATTACAGACTAAAGATTACGGAAAAACAAGCCAAACTCACTTTTAAAAACAGGCCAAACTCACTTTTAAAAACAGGCCAAACTCACTTTTAAAAATAAGCCAAACTCACTTTTAAGCTTTGAAATATGAAATATTATTTGTAACTTTGCAAAATAAATAGAAAAAAGCATGGAAGAGAATAACGATTATCTACCAAGAGTTTACGATGAAATATTGAAAGATAAATTAGAATCATCAGGAGCTGTTTTGATAACAGGATGCAAATGGTGTGGCAAAACAATGACAGGAGCCCACCAAGCAAACAGTATTTTATATATGCAAGACCCTAATCAACGAAAAAATTTTCAAAACATAGCCGACTCAAAGCCATCACTACTTTTGGAAGGTGCTACCCCAAGATTAATTGACGAATGGCAAATGTCGACAGTACTATGGGATGCCGTACGCTTTGAGTGCGATAGACGACAAGAAATGTCGCAATTTATACTAACAGGGTCTACAGTGCCCTTGGATAGCGAAAAAGCACATTCCGGCACAGGCAGAATTGCTCGAATGCAAATGAGAACCATGAGTTTATACGAATCAAAAGAGTCGAACGGAAGTGTGTCATTAAAAGATTTATTTGATGGCAATACCGACATACAAGGCATATCACAACTAACAATAGAAGATTTATCCTACTTGATATGCCGCGGAGGATGGCCTGCATCTCTCAAAGTCAAGAACAAGAAAAATGCCATTCGTATGGCACAAAACTATGTAGACGCAATAGCCAACGAAGATATATTTCGCCTGGATTCGGAACAAGAAAATGCCAACTTACGCCTCGAACGCAACCCCGAAAGAGCATATAGTATACTACGATCGCTGGCAAGAAATATATGCACTATGGCAAATAACAAGACCTTGCTGGACGACATAACTGCCAACGACAACGGAATATCGGCAAGCACTTTAGACAAATACCTCAACGCATTGCGACGACTATTTGTAATAGAAGACCAACAAGCATGGAAACCTTCGATGCGTTCGAAAAGTGCATTAAGGACTTCGGCTAAACGACATTTTGTAGATCCTTCGATTGCAACTGCCGTAATGCGTACCAATCCCGAAAAGCTATTGATGGATTTTGAATCATTTGGCTTCTTATTTGAGTCGTTGTGTACAAGAGATATGCGTGCTTATAGCCAAGTAAACGATGGCGAAGTATTTCATTACCGCGACAAAACAGGATTAGAAGCCGATATGATAATAAGCCTACGCGACGGAAGATGGGGAGCTGCGGAAGTAAAATTAGGCACAAAACAAATAGAAGAAGCTGCCAAAAACCTGCTAACATTAAAAGAGAAAATTAATACAGACAAGATGGGGAACCCTTCTTTTCTTATGGTAATAACAGGAGGTCAATATGCCTACAAACGAAACGATGGCATATTGGTTGTACCATTAGGGTGCTTAAAACCATAAATAACAAGCCAAACTCACTTTTAAAAATAAGCCAAACTCACTTTTAAAAATAAGCCAAACTCACTTTTAAAAACAGGCCAAACTCACTTTTAAAACTCTACATTTAAAACTACGCATATACTAAAAGATGTCATATTTAGAAGTATAAAGTATGACATCTTTTTGTTTAAACTCGATTATTCTCTAATACAATAAAGGTTATTTTTTCTTTTCTATTGCTACTGCTTTCATGGGTTTGTTCTTCAAGCTATCGTAGCGTTTTTGCAACGCTGTAGAGTCGCTCATATCTTGTGTAAACATAGGAGACAATGCTATTATAACATTGGCTTTCCACTCTCCGGCTTCTTTCACCATGTCCAATGTACCGTTTTGTACTTGTATAGGCGTAGTTTTCTTATAGTCGACGGTGGCTGTAGAATCCGATGTCTTGCACACCTTTAGCACCTCTATTGTGGCCGGAGTATTCGACACTATAAAACCGGTATCCACCTTAGGCATTATATGATGTAGCAATACGTCCAATGTTTTTTCGCAAGTTTCAGCACTTGCGTATGGGCGTGCATCGTCTATTTTGTAGTTACCCATAGCATCAAGGTAGCTGTAGGCTACGGTTTCTATTTTCTTTTCGTCGGTGTTGCAACCGGCCATAAGCAATATCGCAACACAATACATTATCTTTTTCATTGGCAATATACTTATTATTTATAGGTTTTGCAAAAAAAAGTCCGAATAGTATATATCCGGACTTTCTATCTTGTTATTAGAACAAATATTAGTTTCCTTTTACAACGCCACCTTGTTTAGCAACGCCTAATTTACCTTTAGCTTGTTCTGTTTGTTCAGATTTTTTTGTTTCTTCAGCAGTTTGAACAGTAGCACCGCTTAAATTGCCTTTGCTACCTAATTTACCTTTAGCTTGTTCAGTTTTTTCAGCTTTTTCAGTTTCTTCTTTTGTAGCAACAGTTACAGCTTCTTTTTCTTCTTTTGCAGGAGCAACTTGTTGAGCAGGAGCTTCAACTTGAGCTTCAACTTGAGCTTCTTCTACAACTTCTGCAGCTTGTTCTTCTACAACAACTTCTTCTTCAGCAGGAGTAGTGTTTGCATTACCGCAAGCTACTGCCAATGTCATAGACAATGCTATGAATCCGAATAATTTAAATGCTTTTTTCATTTCTTATTATGTTTTTAATTAAAAAGAGAAGAACTCACTTTTCGTTAGAATAGGAGTTCATCTCTTTTAGTTATTTTGTTTATAAATTATTTTTTTAAACCACCTTTTGAGCTTTGCATAGCAACTTTAGTAGCAACAACTGTCATGTTTTCAGTAGTAGCACCCGACAATAAAGTAGGATCGATAGAATAACCTGTACCATCTTCCTTCATAACTACGATGTCTTCGAATAAGAACATAGTAGCGTTGATATTCATAGAAAGAGTCAAAGCAGTAAGGTCAACTTCAGTTATGTTGATAGTAGCTTCTTTTGTCCACCAGTCACCATATTGATATTGACCAAGTGCCCAATATTTAGCTTCCCAATATTCCAAATAAGCAATTTTTTCGTTTGCATAACCTAATTCTTCAGTTACATTGTCAGTGTAAGTACCTTGAGCAGTAGCATAAATTCCAAACATTACGAATGGAAATTCTTCACCTGTAGGTTCGCTATAAGCATCTAAAGTTATAGCACCGTATGAACTCATGTTATAAGCATCGATTGCAGCTGCTTCCCAAGTTGCAGTACCGAAAGTTACTTTTACTCCCGGAGTTACTTCTTCTGTAGGAGGGTTTGTACCTGTACCTGGATCTACTGGATCTACTGGATCTTCACCGCAAGAAACGAATGCTAAACTTGTTGCAATCAAAGCAACGCCTAATAATTTAAAATACTTTGTCATTTTGTTTGTTTTTTAAGTTTATTAATAATATGTTTTTTTGTTATCTTTCAGGCTGCAAAGGTACAACTTTTTTCCGATATACAAGCATATTCTGCAAAAAAAATATTTATTTTCTTTTCACCATATAGTTTTCGTGCTGTATATCAATTATTTTTAATATCTAAAGCATTCCTTATTCCATTGCCCACAAGCATAAAAGCAAGCACAATTATCATTATGGCGAAGCCCGGAAGCAGTGCCAGATATGCAGAATCGAGCAAAATATAAGCATAATTCTCTTTTACCATCGTACCCCACGAAGGCATCGGAGGCTGCACACCTATACCCAAAAAGCTCAAACCTGCTTCGAGCAATATGGCAGATGCAAAGTTGGATGCTGCCACCACTATAACTGCACCCCATATATTGGGCAATATGTGGTGAAATATGGTTCGGAAGGTGGTAAATCCCAAAGCCTTGGAAGCCTCTACATATTCTTTTTCTCGTATGCTGAACACCTGTCCGCGTACCACCCTTGCCACATCGACCCACATAGTGAGTCCTACCGCAACAAACACTTGCCAAAAACCTTTGCCCAACACAAAGGTTATGGCTATAACGAGCAGCACTGTGGGTATGCTCCACACCACATTTATAAACCACATTATAAGGCTGTCTACCCATCGGCCGTAGTAGGCTGCCACCGCACCCAACACTATACCTATCAGCAAGGCTATGGCAATGGCTATAAATCCCACCGACAAGCTGACACGGCTTCCCAGCATTATCTGGCTCAGCACATCGCGACCATATCGGTCGGTACCCAACACAAAGGTACGGCTTTGCAGGCAACGGCTTTCCACTATATCTTGCAGTTGCTGCACGGTGTATGTCTGTGGCGTTCCGTCGAGCAGTTGAAAACGTACAAGGCTGTCGTCACGGCATATAGGCACATCGGGGTTTATTCCAAAAGCCACATCGGCAAGGTGGAAAGTCATGGTTTCGCCATCGTTTGGCACCGAACCGGTATAGGTTTCCACCACTATGCTGTCGGCCACAAAGGTGTGGCGGTATATGGGGTAGGCATAGTAGGTCAGCTTCTTGCCATGAAGCATAGTAGAGAAAAAGTTGGAAGGCTCGCAAGGTTCGTTCTTCGTCACATATATAAAACGGGCTTCAGACATGGGCTTTTGCACTGCCAGTTCCAAATATTGCTGGTTGCAATAAGGGGTGCTGTCGGGTGTAATGGTATAGCCAAGCACAGCCACCACTACAAAAAACAATATCACCACAAGGCTGGTCACAGCCATTTTATCCTTTCGGAAACGCTTCCATACCAAAGCATTTAACGATGTTCCGCCCTGCTCCCACTCGTCTTTTGCCAACGAGAACCAACGCTTTTTGCCTTTGTTTGCCAACAGTTTACTATATTTCATGTGCCGTATTTCCTTTATAAAAACAAGTGCAAATGTACGAAAAAAAAGTCATCCGACAAAATTTGGGCCATAGGAACGACATGGGAACAAATAAAAAAACGAGATTACAAAACGCGTGGTTTTGTAATCTCGCAATTCTATTATCATTGTTTGCCCAACGGCAGTCGGACTATTTGAAATATTCTACACCGCTTTCGAATATCAATTGGTTTTGATCGCCATAGATATTTATAGCCACTGCGTTTCCTATACGTTCGCTATGAGCCATCTTTCCTAATATTCTTCCGTCGGCCGATGTTATACCTTCTATAGCCATATACGAACCATTCATATTATATGTATCGTTCATGGTTGGGTTTCCGTCAAGGTCTACATATTGTGTAGCCACCTGTCCGTTTTGGAATAGCTTGTCAAGCCATTCTTTAGGAGCCACAAATCTACCTTCTCCGTGCGAGATTGGCACTGTGTATACTCCGCCAAGGTTTGCTTTGCTCATCCATGGCGAAAGGTTACTTACCACTTTTGTATATGCCATCTTGCTTTGGTGACGCCCTATAGTATTCATGGTCAACGTTGGCGAGTTTTCTGTTTGTGGCAATATTTCGCCGCAAGGCAACAATCCCAACTTGATAAGAGCTTGGAAACCGTTACATATACCTAGCATAAGGCCGTCGCGTTGTTTCAACAGGTTCATCACCGCATCGGTTACCTTAGGATTGCGGAACACCGAAGTTATAAACTTAGCACTTCCGTCGGGTTCGTCGCCGCCGCTAAAGCCTCCGGGTATCATTATTATCTGCGAATTGTTGATGGCAGCCACAAAATCATCTACCGATTGGCGTATGTCTTGCTCGTTTTGGTTGCGGAACACCACAAGTTTTGTTTCGGCACCGGCACGGCGGAAAGCTCTCATCGAGTCGTACTCGCAGTTGGTTCCGGGGAATACAGGTATGAATACTTGTGGTTTTGCCACCTTATGTTTGCATATATATATATTGTCGGCCTTGTATATCGGCGAGTCTATAGTGGTGTTATCGTCAGACACTGTGGTTGGGAATACATCTTCCAACTTACCGGTCCATGCTTGCAATGCCTCTTCGATGCTAATTTTTGTTCCCTTGTAGGCGAACACAGGCTCTTCTACTATACGTCCTATCTCTTTGGCTTCGAAGCCAAGGTTGGCAACGTTGGCAGGTTCTACTTCAAGCAATATCGAGCCGTATGTTTTGGCATATAGTTCGTTTGCATCAAGGCTGTCGGCAATCACAACACCCAATTTGTTACCAAATGCCATTTTGCTTACAGCTTCTACCAATCCGCCAAAGCCTACAACGTAGGCCGATGCTATTTTCTTGTCAAGTATAGCTTTGTGCAAGCTGCTGTATGCAGCCATAGCTTGGTCGTAGACAGGCATATCGTATTCGTCTTTGGCTATATCCAAACGTACCAATACGTTTCCGGCTTTCTTTATTTCCGGAGTCACAACATTGTTGTGGCTTGTAACATCCACAGCAAACGATACCAATGTAGGAGGTACGTCTATCTCGTTGAAGCTACCCGACATAGAGTCTTTACCACCTATCGATGGCAATTTCATACCCATTTGGGCATTGTAAGCACCTAGCAATGCGCTGAAAGGTTGTCCCCAACGATATGGGTCGTTGCCAAGTTTCTTGAAATATTCTTGGAAAGTAAGTCTTATCTTTGTAGGGTCGCCACCCGAAGCGGCAATCTTAGCCACCGAAAGCAACACTGCATAGGCAGCACCGTGGTATGGGCTCCATGTAGATAGGTATGGGTCGAAACCGTAGCTCATCATAGTCACAGTGTCGGTAGTGCCTTGTAGTACCGGCAATTTGGCTATCATGGTTTGGGTAGGTGTAAGTTGGTATTTTCCGCCGTAAGGCATAGTAACGCTGCCGGCACCAATACTGCTGTCAAACATCTCTACCAATCCTTTTTGCGAGCACACGTTAAGGTCGCTCATAGTGTCCAGCCACAATTGTTTTATATCTTCGGTGCTTTTGGTTTGGGCAAAATAGTTGTCATCTTTCGAAGGCATATTCACCATTACGTCCATTTCTTGATGAGCTCCGTTTGTGTCAAGGAAAGCACGCGATAGGTTTACTATCTCTTTTCCACGCCAAGTAAGTACCAAACGAGGAGTTTCTGTAACTTCGGCTACTACTATGGCTTCAAGGTTTTCTTCCTTGGCATATTGCAACATCTTGTCCACATCTTTCGGATCGACAACTATAGCCATACGTTCTTGGCTTTCGGATATTGCCAATTCTGTACCGTTCAAACCTGCATATTTCTTTGGAACTTTGTCCAAGTTTACCACCAAACCATCTGCAAGCTCACCGATAGCCACCGATACACCACCTGCACCAAAGTCGTTACATTTCTTTATCAACGACGATACCTCTTCGCGGCGGAACATACGTTGGATTTTGCGTTCGGTAGGAGCATTACCTTTTTGTACCTCTGCGCCACAAGTAGTCAACGACTGCGAGGTGTGAGCTTTAGACGAACCGCTGGCTCCTCCTACACCATCGCGACCTGTACGACCACCCAAAAGTATGATAACATCGCCCGGATCGGAGCTTAAACGTTTCACACATCTACGAGGAGCAGCACCCATCACAGCACCTATCTCCATACGTTTTGCAACGTAGTTGGGGTGGTATATCTCGTTTACCAATCCTGTAGCCAAACCTATTTGGTTTCCGTACGAGCTGTAACCATGAGCCGCAACAGTCACTATCTTGCGTTGTGGAAGTTTTCCTTTCATGGTTTTATCCATGGCAAGAGTAGGGTCGGCAGCACCTGTCACACGCATAGCTTGGTATACATACGAACGACCTGAAAGCGGGTCGCGGATAGCACCGCCCAAGCAAGTGGCAGCACCTCCAAAAGGTTCTATCTCGGTAGGGTGATTGTGGGTTTCGTTTTTAAAGCTAACCAACCACTCTTCTTCTACTCCGTCGATAGTTACAGGCACAACGATGCTACAAGCATTAATCTCGTCAGACACTTCTTGGTCGGCCAACAAACCTGCAGCTTTTATGCGTTTTGCAGCCAAAGTACCCATATCCATCAAGCACACAAACTTGTCGGTACGTCCTTCGTACTGAGTTTTGTGGTCGGCAAGGTATTGCATAAAGGCTTTCTCTACAAGAGGTTTGTAATAGCCTTCGTCTAATGTTATATTTTTAAGTTCTGTTGCAAATGTGGTGTGTCGGCAGTGGTCGCTCCAGTAAGTGTCTAACACTCTTATTTCTGTCATCGACGGATTGCGACGTTCTTCGTTTTTGAAATAATTCTGGATATGAAGAAAATCTTTGAAAGTCATAGCCAACGACAACGACTTGTACAGCTCTTCAAGAGCAGCGCTGTCCATATCCACAAAGTTTGCAATAATCTCAACATCTTCGGGCTCGTCGAAATTAGCAGCCAAAGTGTCGGGTTTTATTTCGTCGGTAAAACGCGAATCGACAGGGTTTATACAGTAGTCTTTTATCTGTTCCATCTGTTTTTCTGTCAAGTTTCCAGACACTACATAAGTAGTCGCCGACTTGATGATGGGACATTCCTCTTCGTTTAGCAACTTTACACATTGCTCTGCCGAATCGGCACGTTGGTCAAATTGCCCCGGAAGAAATTCTACCGAGAAAACAAAGTCGTTAGCATTTTTAGGGAAGTTTTCTTCGTAAACATCATCAACCGGTGGTTCCGAAAAAACAGTTACCAATGCTTTGCGATAGGTGTCGTCGGAGATATTTTCGATATCGTATCTATTAAGAACACGCACTTTGTCGGCCTTAATATTCAGATAATTTATCATCTCTTCCATCAACTCCTTTGCCTTTACAGCATAGTCGCATTTTTTTTCAACATATACACGTTTTACTCCGCTCATATTTATTATATTTTTGTTCTTTTCTATCATTATTTGGTGATATTGAGGGTATGCCATACAACATAAATAAGTTTAACAACCTATTTGTTAGACCATTAAAGCAAAATATCTCAATGTTACCAATCAACAAAGATAAGATTTTTTTGGTTAGTTTGCGAGTATTTAATACTAAAATCACGAAAATATATCAAAAAACGGTTGATAACTAATCGTGCCGGCACCTATAAACATGATAATTAGGCACAAGAAAGGGGATAAAAAATCGGCGGCAATTACAGTTTCCGTTACCTGCCGAAGCCCTTTTGCCATGTAGTATAAAATTTAAAACACCCTCCATAAAAAAGTTTATAACCGGCGATAAAAGATATATTTCCCCACTGCAAAAGCATATCCCAAGGCTTGGGATATTTATACCAAAGCTTGGGACGAATATTTCAAGGCTTGGGATATTTATACC
>JAFZDP010000066.1 GCA_017561155.1 Bacteroidales bacterium
CCATATCCTATCGCCATTCTCTAATGTTTTCCACTCTCCGGAGTTTTCCAAATTAAAATTTACATCGTAAGCATACCCTGCCCGATTATCTCTATCAAGTTTTCTTTTGATAGAATCTTCTACACGTATAGCATCCATATCCAATTCCGGCATAACAATAACGCTATCTTTCCATATCAAATTCTTTTGAGAAAAGCTTACCGGTTCTTCTTTTGTAGTTCCTTGTTGAGCATTTGCTTGTAATGAAACTCCTACAGCTACCAATGCCAATAAGGCGGTTTTCAATAATATTTTTCTCATAATATGATTTATTTAAGATTAATAATTACATACGGTCCATCATACAACGGAACATTCATATCACATACTCTTAATAATTTTGAAGTATCTGGCATAAATGTTCCAGATATTGTATCGCCTATCTTTAAACTATCTAATGATATTGAATAAGTTTTAACTACATTGTAATATCTACTGCCTCCTACATAGTCTTTGTCACCAATACTATCAGGAGAATTGAAATTAATCAAAAGAGCTACACCTGCACATTCTTCAGTACCAATAATCGTACCTACAAAAGGTTTTAATCTTTCTTCTTTTTCTTTCTTTTTTTTCATGGTAGTTGCACTTACACAACCTACAACAACCAATGCCAATAAGACGGTTTTCACTGCGTGTTTTTTCATGATTTCTGATGTTTTTAAAATTATTAATATGTATCCCTTTATCCAAATCGGCATTATACGCATTATTTATACCGCTTGGAGTATTAGTGATATTTATTTAGTAAGTATTATAAGTCGTTGCCAAAGAGGATGCTGATAAACATCGGGCAACAATCGTTATCAATACTACTATCGCCCTACAGCAACGAAACGTGAAAGTGCCGTTGCCGCAGGGCAACGTTCATCAAAGTTGTTTTTACCCAAAAACCAAATAATTGGAGGAGTGTTTACTATCAATTGGGATAATAATATTATATTCTGCAGTGTTGTCATAACTTCTTTACTTTGAAAGTGCAAAAGTACACATTTATTTTTAATTACCAAACATTTTTGTAAGTTTTTTCATTTTTATCCACCGCCGAAACAGTTTTGCAATGCCCTTGCAATAGGTTTGCATCTACAGAGAAACACCTTTTGAGAAGTAATGTTTCTCACGTGAGATTTATTCTTTCTCATGAGAGATTCAATGTTTCTCAAAACCACCTTCCTCGATAACTTAATATCACCGCCACAGAAAATTGACAAGCATTTCAAAGATTATCTTCCTTAACTTCATAATCCATTATGCTTAAAGTCTTAACACAAGATGGTACGATATGTGATTCCCCAACGGCTTTGGGAACCTTCCCCAACGGCTTTGGGAAGGGTTCCCAAACGGCTTGGGATATACCCCCAAACCGTTTGGGGAACTATACTTCTAACGTAAACGTTTCATCATGTTAAGCATCTTATATCAAAGGTTTAAGCATCTTATTCCTTGTCTTTAGAATGCAAACGAGCAAAATGTATGGTATAACTACAGTATAAGGATTGGAATATTTACAGTATAATGGTAACTTTTAGAAGTAGTTTTCAACATCTTGATGAAGCCTGCGATGTATTAATTTCATAGAAAAAAGTTTTATATTTCGTCTGCAAAGATACTACTTTTTTATGTCTAATCCAAAAATATGGCTGTTTTTTCGGATTATAATCCAAAATTATGGCAATATTTTTGGATTAGGAACACGAGAGTATTCTTTTTGTTTAAGGTAACTTCTGGAAATTACTTGGCATATAATTTATGTTCCCTATAGGCTAAACTCAAAATCCTAAAGGGAGAACTTGAAAAGCCTGAGGGTTTTACCTCCGACAAACGGTTTAGAAAGAGTCGTAGAACGGTTTAAACACCCTTGCTAAACGGTTTAAAGTGTCTCGACAAACGGTTTAAAGCACCCGTTTAAACCGTTTAACACACCTCGTTAAACGGTTTATTTGTACTCTCTCCATCAGGGATTTCAAATTTATCCTCTGATTTATACCGGGCAACGGCTAGTGAAATTATTTTTACGTCAACAATTATCCCATTTTTCCGGTTAAATATGATTTTGTGCGTTCGTCGGAAGGCGAAGAAAACATTGTGGCAGTATCGCCATACTCTGCCAACTCTCCGAGATACATAAACATAGAACGTGATGATATTCGCATAGCTTGTCCCATATTATGAGTAACAATAAGTATAGTAACCTCTTTTTGTAATTCTAAAAGTAGTTCTTCTATATGTTTGGTTGCTACAGGGTCGAGGGCAGAAGTTGGTTCGTCCATCAGGAGAACATTGGGTTTCATTGCCAACGCACGTGCTATACATAGACGCTGTTGTTGTCCTCCGGAAAGGAATGTACCTTTTTTGTTTAGTACATCTTTAACTTCGTCCCACAAACTTACACTTTTCAAACAACGTTCGACAGTAATGTCTTTTTCCTCTTTTGGCAAACGAATACCATTAAGAGTAAACCCCGACAATACATTATCGTAAATACTCATTGTAGGAAATGGGGTTGGTCGTTGAAATACCATTCCAATTTTACGACGTACTTCTATTGGTTCCATCGAAAGAATATTTTCGCCGTTCAATAGTATTTCGCCCGTTACGGTTATATTGGGATATAAATTGTGCATAAGGTTTGCTGCACGCAGCAGTGTGGATTTTCCACAGCCCGAAGGCCCCATAATGGCTGTAATAGTATTTCTTTCAATGGCAGCCGATACATATTTAACTGCCATAGTTTGTTTTGTGTACGACACACAAGTCTTTTTAAATTCAAGTATTGGTATTATTGATTCCATTTTTTTGCAATATATTTAGCTGTTATGTTTAATAAAAGAACAAATAGTAGAAGGAAAAGCGATGCACCCCAAATAAGTTGTTGCAGATTGGGGTCGTTGAAAAATTCCCATATAAGCAATGGTACCGCCGATATAGGTTTATCTACCGACCAACGTATAAAAGAACACCCCAAAGCTGTGAACATCAGCGGTGCTGTTTCGCCAATAACTCTTGATATAGCAAGTAGCACACCGGTAAATATACCTCCGAAAGCAGCCGGAAGTTGAACTTTAAGCATTACACGCACTTTGTTTCCTCCAAGAGCCAAAGCCGACTCTTTCAATGATGAAGGAAGTATTTTTAAAGTTTCTTCCGTCGAACGTATTATCAAAGGCAACATCATAATGAACAATGCTACACTTCCGGCTATTGCCGAATATCCTTTCATTGGCACTACTACCCAAATGTATGTAACAATTCCTATTATTACCGAAGGTGTACCTTGCAGCAAGTCTGTAAGATAACTTACAACTTTTGCAAAGCGGTTCTTAGAATTTTCGGCCAAAAATGTTCCACACAAAATTCCTAACGGTATGGCACATATCGATGCCATTCCCAGCATAATCATAGTGCCAATTATACCATTGGCGATACCTCCCGGTATACTATCGCCTGCTTCTATAGCTTTCATTGCTTTGTAGGCTGTCGGTGTAGGCTGAGTTAGAAATTCCCACGACAATTGGTCGTATCCACGAAGAAGAACTTCGCCCAATATAGTCAATAAAGGAACAGTGGTAAGTGCTGCAAACAAATATATTGTCCACAATAATAATTTATCTTTTGCCAAACGGCGTTTAATTCTGGTATTTGTCATAGCTTGTTATGATATTCTTGCACGTTTAATCATCATTTTACCTATCATATTTATTATTGCAGTAATAAGGAAAAGAATAAGCCCAATGGCTATAAGCGAGGAAAGACGCAAATCAGATGCTTCGCCAAATTGGTTGGCAATTATCGAAGCCATCGAATTTCCCGTAGATGTAATAGAATCCGGTATGTTGTTGGTGTTGCCTATAAGCATTGTTACAGTCATTGTTTCGCCTAAAGCACGACCAATAGCCAACACATACGATGAAAATATACCCGATCCGGCTACAGGAAATATTATTTTTCTTACCACTTCGGCTCGTGTGGCACCCAGGCTATAAGCTCCCTCTTTCAAATCTTTGGGAACCATTTTTATAAACTCTGAACTAAGCGACGACACGTATGGTATTATCATAATAGCAAGCATTACCGATGCAGTAAGTACTCCCGAGCCTTGTGGCGAAATATTCAACGACATTATTATTGGACGTAGAGTATAAAATCCCCATAATCCATATATTATAGACGGAATACCTGCCAATAAATCGGTGACAGTACCCAATACCGTAGCTATTTTTGTCCCTCTAAAGTATTCGCCTGTAAAAAAAGCCACCGACAACGAAAAAGGAATACAAAATATAATAGCCAGCAAGGTGGTCATTAATGTTCCCGAAATAAAAGGCAAAGCACCATATTGTTCATCACCTTGGGTGTAGCTCCAATCCGAGGAAGTAAGAAATTTTAGAAATCCAAAATGCTGAAAAGCTTCATAAGCATCGGTAAAGAGGGCGTAGATTACGCCCCCACATACCAACGGTATTATCAATGCCGATGCAAACAGAAGTATTTTATATAGTTTATCATTCATAGTTCACTTAGTAATGTATTATTGCATTATAGCAACACCGTCGTATGTAACCGATTTTAGATTGTTTATGCTTAATTCTTTAGCCTTGTCGGGAAGTGGAGCATAGTGTATTTCAGATGTTATGCTTTGAGCTTCGTCCGAAAGGATGTATTTTATCAAGTCGAGAGTGGCAGCAGCTTGTTCTTTTGAACGATTGGAGTAGTTTTGTTCTTTGTATATAATCATCCAAGTAAAACAGCTTATAGGATATGCACCATCTGCGTCGGAGTTGGTAATCGATGTTCTGGTATCGGCAGGTATTTCGCCCGAAGCAGCTGCCGAAATACTTTCGCTCGAGGGTGAAACAAATTCTCCTTTGGAATTTTCTATTTTGGCGTATGGTATTTTTTGAGCGAAGGCATATTCCGAACCCACATAACCAATAGTGTTTTTAGTTTGCGATATTACTCCGGCTACACCTGGATTTCCTTTAGCCGCTTGTCCGTAAGGAAAGTTAACCGATTTTCCTGCACCATATTTTGTAGCCCACATCGGACTTGCCTTTGAAAGATAGTCGGTAAATACGAATGTTGTTCCCGAACCATCCGAACGAAATACAGGCATGATAGCTTCGGCAGGAAGATTAACATCCGGATTGACAGCCACTAAGCGAGGGTCGTTCCACATAGTTATATTTCCTGCAAAAATATCTGCAACAATGTCTCCTGTAAGGTTTAAATTATCTACACCATCCAAATTGTAGGCTACCACTACAGCACCCATACATGTAGGAATATGAATTACAGGTTCCATATCAGCCATTTCGCTGTCGGTAAGAAAAGCATCGCTACCGGCAAAATCCACTATCTTGTCTTTCAGATTGCGTACACCGCCTCCCGAACCAATACCACCATAGGCTACTGCATCGCCTGTTTTTTCGGCAAATTGTTCGAATATTACATTGTAGAATGGTTGGGGAAATGTAGCCCCTGCTCCCGAAAGTTCTTGAGCTTCGCGACTTTCATTGTTTGTACTTTCGCCACATGATGACATACCAAGAGCGAATGCTAATGTTGCAATTGTCAAAAAAATCTTTTTCATCTTATCTATATTTTAATGTTTTACAATCCAAAATAACAACTTATGTATGCAGAGTAGTAATTATCTGCTCCTTCGGCCTTAGGCATATTTATTCTGAAGTTAGGTGCAATTTTTACATATTTTCCTAGTTTGAATTGAGCACCTATAATGGCAGCCGACTCATCTTTGGCATAGTTCCAATCATCTTTAGAACCCACTTCATCAAAGCGAGCATATAGTTCTGTTTTCTTCGAAAGTTTTAGAGAAGCAAATATAGAGTAACCATCTTTGTCGGCATTGTTGTCGTACGACGAATTTTGCATATAGTTGTATTCTACACCCATAGTAGCTTTGTCTGATTTGTATCCTACAAAGCCGGCCATGTTGGCTATGTTTTTATCACCTGCTTGGTCACTTGTATTCACACCACCATATAGGCGAACATAGAAGTTGGATATAGGGTTAAGTGTTAGACCTAATCCATAGTTCAACCCATTGTTTTGTTCTATTTTCTTGTAGCCTTCACCATTTACTACAATAGCATCGGCCGAAATCCGGTTGTTAAATTTGTAAGCCATCGATATACCAAGGTCGGCACTGCTACCAAATTTATATTGATCTTGAAACGATTTCATGATATAACGATAGCCCCAAAATTTCTCTTGAAAGTTGAATTGCGTAGTGGATATAAGACCTCCGTTCAAAGTAAGATCTCCGGTTTTCCACGACACCATTGCATTCTTGATATAAGCCAATCGATGATAATCATCTACATTCGACGATTTGCCCACATCCATTACTGCTTTCATGGAAAGTCCATTTTCCAATTTGTACTCATAGCCTAAATAGCTACGTTCTAATTCAAACCCATAGTTACAGTTGTCGGCATCAAATTCAGTGTTGAAATTGCCAAACACTTGTACAATTGCTTTACCTTTTGACTCTTCAGGCTTGGTTTCTTGTGCCTGAACCGAAATTCCCATGCAGGCTAAAAGTCCTGCTAAAATTACATGTTTTTTCATTGTTTTTATTTATCTTCTATTTGGTTTATCTGTTTTAAATTTTCACGGTGCAAAAGTACCTCGAATATATTACAAGAATATTACAAGAAAAATAAACCTTTTTTACACGGCATTTTTACGACAAACCGAACAGTATTACATTTCTAAAAATCAAACAAATAACAAAAATAACAAAATTATCCGACACCTATGAGAATACGAATAATAATAACATTTTTCTGCATCAAACAGCAAAACAAATCAACAAAAATTATACCGATTCTTTCTTTTTTTACCAAAAAACTTTCTTTTGCATCAACTTTTTCTTCAGAGCAAGACAATATCACACTAGCCAAAAATATTACATTTTTATTAAATCTCATGTATGACCGTATCTGGTTCGATTTTTCTTTGTAATTTTGCAACTTGATATATAACATATTATAGTATATGAAAACAGAACGTATATTGATAGTAGACGATGAAGAAACTTTGTGCGAAGTTTTGAAATTGAATCTTGAAAATGAGGGCTATGATGTTGATATTGCTTTTAGTGCCGAACAGGCTTTGACCTACGATTTAAAATCATACTCTCTTATTCTTCTCGACATAATGATGGGTGAAATAAGCGGTATTAAAATGGCTAAAATGCTAAAAGCAAATGTTTCGACTGCCGAAATACCTATTATATTTTGTACAGCACGAGACACCGAAGACGACATGATAATGGGACTAAATATTGGTGCCGACGATTATATAATGAAACCATACACTATTCGCAATGTGATAGCTCGTGTAAAAACAGTACTCAGACGTGTGGCAGGACATAAGACTCCCGGCGAGGATGCTGGAAAAAACAATATACTTAAAATAGATGGTTTGGTGCTGGATATGGAATTTATGTCGTGTAGCATAGATGGAACAGAAGTAAAACTAAACAGAAAAGAGTTTGAACTGCTGGCGTATCTAATTGCCAACAGAGGAAAGATATGTTCCAGAGAACAAATATTAAACGACGTGTGGACCGAAGATGTAATAGTAGTGGACCGCACTATAGACGTAAACATCACCCGCTTACGATCCAAGATTGGAAAATATGGTTCATACATAATAACACGTTCCGGCTATGGCTATGGATTTCGCAATTAAACTACCCTATCACAAAAGGCTGTTCCTTGCAGTATTTGTTCTATCATGGACTACTATTGCCAGCTTCATAGTGTTTCAGTATATCCGTGAAAAACAATATAAATCGGAATATCTGAGTGCTCGGCTACAAGCCTACAACCACAATCTATTAGAAACTGTAGAATATGGCTTATCCTACGAAGACTATATAAACACCTATACCAAACCGTTCGACAGCTTGAGAATATCCATTATCACACTGTCGGGCAGCGTAGTATACGACAACTTTTTGCCATTAGATTCTTTAGACAATCACAGCACCCGTCCGGAAATATTATTGGCTTTGAAAAAAGGTTCGGGCTATCATATCGGCCGACAATCTACTAGCGATGGTAGAGAATATTTTTACTCTGCCACACGTGGCGAAAGAGTAATAGTGCGTACCGCCATACCATATTCAGCATCGCTTCGCGAACTACTACGTGCCGATTGGGATTTTCTTGGAGTTATGATTATAATAAGTTTGGTTATGACTGTATTGGCGTATTTATATACCAAACGATTGGGAAAGAATATCGAACGACTTAATATTTTTGCATCACGAGCAGAAAAAGGTGAAGTATTTGACGAAGAAGAGGAATTTCCAAACGATGAACTTGGGTCTATATCCAATCACATTGTAAAGCTATATGCCAAATTGCAACATACAATAAAAGATAGAGATATTGCCCACGAAGCTGCGTTGCACCAAGAACAAGAAAAAATACAAATAAAACGACAACTGACTAACAATATAAATCACGAACTGAAAACACCTGTAGCATCGATGCAGGTATGCCTCGAAACACTGCTGTCAGGTATAAGCCTAAGCGAAGAAAAGCAACAAGAATTGATAGAAAGATGCTACATACACAACAAACGTTTACGTTCGTTGCTTTCTGATGTTTCCCTTATCACTCGTATGGAAGATGGCAGTCAACTTATAGAAAAAGAAAGCATTGTAATAAATAATATAATAGAAGAGATAGCCGAAGAAATAGAAATACTACCAAACGGTAATAGTTTTAAATTACATACAAACTTTGAAGAGAAAATTGTAATAAATGGCAATATGTCGCTGATAGGATCTATATTCCGTAATCTTACAGAAAATGCCATAGCCTATTCCAATGGGCACAATATATACATAACACTACTCGAAAATACTCCCCAACATTGCAAAATAAGTTTCGAAGATGACGGATGTGGTATAGAAGACAAACATTTACCACGACTATTTGAGCGATTCTACAGAGTTGATAAAGGCCGTTCTCGCCAATTGGGAGGTACCGGACTTGGATTAGCTATAGTAAAACATGCGGTTCAATTTCATGGTGGAACAATAACGGTAACAAACCGCCCTAATGGAGGTTTACGATTTGAATTTACATTGAAGAAATAAAAAACAATAGTCTTTTCAAGTTTATCCACCGCCAAACCGCTTGCCGAAATCCCTTGCAATGAATTTGCATTTACAGAGAAACACCTTTTGAGAAAGGGCCTATCTCAAATGAGAAGAGCCTTATCTCAAGCGAGAACGGCCCGTTCTCAAAACCACCATAACCGACAACTTGATATCACCGCTATAGGAAAAATGCTATATATAAGTATATGGCTGTTTCGGACCCTGCGGTTCGGCACTCGCAAGTGTGCGGTTTAGGGGCCGTAACTATGGGAGTTTTGAGGTGTAAGTGCCGTAGTTTTGGGTCGTAAATCGCATGGTTTTGATAGCTAAGTGTGACATATGAAAAAGCCGAAGCAATATGTTATTGCTTCGGCTTGCTCGATTACAGGCAATCTCTATAAAGGCAACTTTTAAAAATTACACAAATAAACTGCAAAGCAATTTTTAGAAGCTACTTATAATATTGATTTATTCTGAAATTGGACGAATAAACATTCCAAGACAACGCATACCTCCATCGCTATCAGCGCCACTATCGTCAACTATCAAACATGAGGCATGTTCATTGCTTTCTTCATCTGGTGTAGATGTCCAATAAAATCCACCTCCAACTTCTTCTAGTGACGATTCAAAGAAAAATCCGGTTCCTGCAGGAAGGAAAATACTATTGCCATTTATCCCTACCACACTCATACCATTTACACCATTTTGTGTAGTCCATGTCCAAGTGCAATTATTTACAAGTTCTTCCATCTCCGTTTTGGTAGGTATACGCCATGTGCTACCCCAGTTGGCTCGTGCAGCATCGTATGTAGCATTGCCACTTATATCACTCATATCAACTCCAAAGGTTGTGGAATTATTTTCGGTATATTCGGTTTTAGCCGAGGTTTCGCCCCATGCAAAATATTCTCCATATCCTTCAGGAGTACTTGCTCCTACATTGTGTGTAGCCCATTTCAAACCACTCGGCAATCCAAGATCTACATATTCATGACCATTAATGGTATTTCCGGCAAGTGTTGTAAAACTGCGTTCTTCGCCGTAAGCTGTACCATTAACATTAATAGCGTAAGCTCGAACATAATAGGTTGTATTTTCCAATAATTCTGTAATACTTGATACAAAATTACCAATACCTTGACCGTCTTGTGTATAACTATTGTCAATGGTTGGGTTGGGTGTTGTACTCCAACATATACCATAAGTAGTTACAGCACTACCTCCATCCGAAATAACATTACCTCCACATACAGCACTATTTGTAGTCACATCTGTTACATCATTAGTAGTTACCGATGGTATATTGCCATTATTTTGAGTCGTATCGTTCGTATCGCCTGTGCTTGTTGCAGTAGTAAAAGTGCGTTCTTCACCATAGGCTGTACCGCAGGCATTGGTAGCATAAGCACGTACATAATATGTAGTAGCAGCAGTAAGTCCTTCTAAAGTGGAAGTATAGCCCCCCATGCCTTGACCATCGTCGGTACGACTGTTGTTTACTTCAGGATTAGGTGTTGTACTATAACACACTCCGCGTGCAATAACTTCACTACCACCTTGTGCTGACACATAGCCTCCACACAATGCTCCATTAACTGTTATATCACTAACCTCATTAGTTAAAACTGTTGGTAATTCATCATTAGTAAGGTCTTCACAACTAGCAAAACCCAATACCATTGCTACAATAGGCATCCATAATTTTATAATTACTTTCTTCATCTTTATATTTTTATCATTTAATAATCAATTGTATATATTAATATCTGCATTAAGTATTGATATGCAAAAATACAGATATTTCACAAATAAAAAAAGATAAAATTTCATTCATGCACTTACCGACATCCACACTTGCGAAACGTAACTCTACGGATTAAGCATCAAAATACTATACTTACTAGTCAAAACTGTAACATTTTTTGAATTGCAAACCGTATGGTTTTTATCCCGAAGTGAGCCTCTTGTGATGATGGGCTATGGTATAAACCATAATTTTCTATGGTACAAACGTTCACGCTTCGTGGTATAAACATTGGTGTGCGAAAGTCTTTCGCCAATATCCCCAAAGTCTTTGGCTGATGCTCCCAAAGTCTTTGGCATGGCAAATATTGTACCATAGAGCTTCATATATTATACCATACAGCATCATGTATTATACCATCGAACATCGTACTATAAACCATATTGCACGAAAGTTTATTACTGACAAATGTAGATATGATTCAAATCAAACAAAACGTATGGTATAACTACAGTATAAGGCTTAGAATATCTACAGGCAACTTCTAAAATTTGCATTGCGAGTGATTTGTGAAAATAATGTGTACACTATGCTTTTCTGACACCTTTTTTAAATACTTTCCACCTTTTGACAAAATGACCTATACTTAATACTCCAAATATTATTCCTACTACATAATGGAAAAATCCGGCCGATGTACCTTCTCCTTTTGCAAATAATAGCAAATAAATACTCGACAATACAGTTGTGGCAAAAAGCAATGAAAGAAGAATTGTTATTATTCGAGGTTTTTTGCTTGATGTTATTTTAGTCAAAGATTTGTACCAATTCCAATGTTGCTTTATATGGATAATAGATATAACAAGGAAAAGAACATTTGCAACAACATGTACTACCGACCAATTGTGCCACACTTCGTGCGATTGAAAGTGTCCTGCATAGTGAATTTCAAATCCCGAATAAATAGAGGCAACGAACAATAGAGCCATCATCAAATCTGTGCGAAAAATAGGTTTCATAAATTAATGTATTATTACTTTATTAGACATTTCAATGATTTGTAAAACTCCAAATATCTAATTTTATTGCATTTGCCTTTAAATGTTCTTTGAATAAATTATATGATAAACACAAAAAACTAAAGGGAAAACTTGAAAAGCCTGAGGGTTTTAGTCGAAAAAAACGTTTATTCATACTCTCTCCATTAGGGATTTCATATTTATCCTCTAAGAAAATAAAATTCCCTCTCGATGCAGTTTTATCTACATCGGGAGGGAGTTCAATTTTCATCACGAGGGAATTTCAACGGCATCGGGATGGGGAAAAACCAAATTTCCTATCCGTTTGTTATAGGAAGAAAAAAATAGAATCACGTGTATGAAAAGAATCTTTATTTTTTGCTTAGGCCTTTTGTTTGGCGTTGCGGTGTGGGGTCAGATGCCGCAAATACGTCCTTTGCAGCTTGACAGCTTGCCGCAACAGTGGGCCGACAGTGGCCGTTTTGAACAGCCTTTGCCGTCGAAAGATGCGTGGTGGCAACAGTTTAACGACACTATGCTGCTACATCTTATAGACCTTGCGGTGGCCAACAACGCCGATGTGGTAACGGCTATCAACAATATAGAACTGGCTCGCAACCAATACCGCAACGCCATTGCCGACTTTTTCCCTACTGTGGATATGCAGGCTTCCTACTCGCCTACACGCCAAAGCATGGCGGTGTATGGCAACAACGACATCAGTCGCTACGGCAATGCCTCGATAAACGCCAGTTGGGAGATAGACATCTTTGGCACCATACGCAAAGAGGCAGAGTACTATAAAAAGAACTACCTTGCCACACGCGAGCAGTACCACGCCGTAATGGTGTCGCTATGCAGCCAGGTGGGTATAGCCTACATCAACCTCAGGGTGTATCAGACCCAGAAAGATGTGACATATACCAACCTCGAAACCCAAAAAGCAACGCTGGATATTACCGAAGCCCGCTACCGTGCCGGCTTGGCGTCGCAGCTGGATGTGGCACAGGCCAAAACGGTATATTACAGCACGTTGGCATCGATACCGAGCATAGAGTCGGCAATACTGCAACAGATAAACCAGATAGGTTTGCTGGTGGGCGACATACCTTGGGAGCTGCGCGACAAACTGATAGTACCGCAACCCTTACCACAGTTTACACCTAAGCTAAACCTTGAAATTCCGGCCAAAGTGATACGTCAACGCCCCGACATAAGGGTGGCAGAACTGAATATGGAAGCCCAAGCCAACAAGCTGCAACTATCCCGCAGAGAGTGGTTTCCGCAGTTTATGATAAACGGCTCTATAGGATTCGAGTCTGACGAGTTTAAGAACTTCTTCAAGCAAGAGAATATGACATGGAGTGTGTCGCCGGCCATGACGTGGAACCTTTTTTCGGGAATGAAACGCTACTATGGCACACAAAGCGAACGGATAAACTACAACGAAGCCGTAGAAAAATACAACACCGCCATACAGAATGCCTTGCTCGAGGTGGACAATGCACTGATAATGTATCAAAAAGCACTGATACAGATAACCACCAACGAACAGGCTTTTGAACAGGCAAAACTATCGTTGGAGCTATCGCTGGACCTATATATGAAAGGGCTGCAAAGTTTCCAAACGGTGGTAGACTCGCAACGCAATGTGCTTAGCTACGAAAACAATGTGGTTACTACACAGGGCAACATAATCACCTACTTCATACAGCTATACCAAGCCCTGGGCGGCGGATACCCCACAAACGAATAAAAACAAAACATCAATAACAATAAAACAAACGACCCATGAAAAACAAAGTCATGCTAAAGGCTATAGGCACACTATATATAATATGTATACTATCCGGCTGTGGCGGCAAAATGAAAACACCCGTTTCCACACCACCAGATGTGGTAGTGGCACAGCCAGAAATATTGGATATGCCCAATTTGTGGGAATATCCCGGCTACACACAGTCGGCAACCACAGTAGATTTGGTGGCCCGGGTGTCGGGAGTGTTGGAAGAAACAGGTTTCAAGTCGGGCGACTATGTTAAAGCCGGCCAACTGCTATACACCATAGAGCCCAAGCCATACCAAGACGATGTAGCCGAAGCCGAACAAAATGTAAGCAAAGCCGAGATAGCTTTGCAGCTGAGCAAAGCCACCTACGAACGTACCCTCGAAGCCTCGAAAGGCAACGCCATAAGCGAGATAGACCTACTACAAACCGAAACCAACTACAAGCAGGCCCAGGTGGCACTGGACAATGCCAAGACACAGCTGGACAAAGCCCGAACCACACTGTCGTACTGCTACATAAAAGCACCTATCTCCGGCCACATAACCAAAAGTAGCGAAAGCGTGGGCAACTATGTGAACGCAGCAGGATCGCCAAGACCGCTATCCACAATATACAACGACGAAGTGATGTATGTAAACTTTGCCATAGAAGAATACCGCTACATTACGTTGAAGAAACTGAACAAGACCAACAAATACAAGGTGTATGTAACCTTTACCGACAAGGAAAACAACAACTATATTCGCGAGGGAGTGATAAACTACATATCGCCAAACGTAGAGCTATCGACCGGAACACTATCCATGCGTGCCGTGTTGCCCAACGACAATATGAATATCAAAGACGGTATGTTTGTAAAAGTGAACCTATTGGCGGACACTGTGAAGAACGCCATAGCCATACCCGAAAGCTCTATAGGCAGCGACCAAGCCGGACGCTTTGTTTACCTTGTGGACGACTCTAACCGCGTGGCCAAGCAACATGTGGAAGTAGGAATACTAAACGCCGACAACTATAGGCAGATAGTGAAAGGCATGAATGCCAACAGTCGGTATGTGCAAAGCGGCATAGTGAAAGTGCACGAAGGACAAACCGTCAATCCCATAACCAATAACAACAAATAAGCTAAAACCCCACAATAGTTATGTCAAAGTTTTTCATCAACCGACCGATATTTGCAGGCGTTATAGCAGTGCTTATATTGTTTGCAGGACTATTGGCACTCAAAGAACTGCCAATATCGCAATATCCCGAGATAACACCACCCACAGTAAACGTGACGGCAAGCTATCCGGGAGCCAACGCCGAAACCATAGCCGAAACAGTAGGTGTGCCTATCGAAACAGCGGTGAACGGTGTGGAAGGGGCATTATATATGTCTTCTACATCATCGAGTTCAGGAACATACAAACTTACCATCACCTTCGAAGTGGGTACGGATATAGACATGGCCACCATTTTGGTGCAAAACCGAGTGAACCAAGCCACCGCCAATTTGCCTACCGCCGTCACCCGTAACGGTATAACGGTGGCAAAGCAATCGACCAATATAGTAATGTTTATATCCATAGACTCGAAAGACACCAACCTCAACGGCCTGTACCTTTCCAACTATGCCCGACTTAACGTAGCCGACGAACTATCGAGAGTGGAAGGCGTAGGCGGTGTGACAATATTCGGAGCCGACGAATACAGTATGCGTATATGGCTCAAACCCGATGTGTTGCAAATACGCGGATTATCACCTGCCGACATAAGCAATATGCTATCGTCGCAAAATATGCAAGTGGCGGCAGGCACCGTTGGTCAGCCACCTGTGGCTACAAACAACGCCTACCAATACACTTTGGACGTAAAGAGTATGCTATCCTCGCCCGAAGAGTTTGGAAACATAGTTATCCAAACCTTGCCCGATGGCAGTTTTCTACGTCTGAAAGATGTTGCCGACATAGAACTTGGCGAACAAACCTACTCTACCATAGCCCAACTGCATGGCAAGCCCGTAGCCTCGATAGGTATATATCAATCGCCTGGAAGCAACGCACTGGCAGTGGCCGAACGCTGCAAAGCCAAGATGGAAGAGCTGTCCAAATACTTCCCAGCCAACGTGGACTGGAACATAACATTGGACACTACAACGTTTGTAAAAGAATCGGTGAAAGAAGTGTATAAAACCCTTATCGAAGCCTTTGTGCTTGTGCTGTTGGTTATAATGCTGTTCTTGCAAAACTGGCGTGCCGCCCTTGTGCCTACGTTGGTTATACCGGTGTCGCTTATAGGTACGTTTGCCGTTATGAGTCTGCTGGGCTTCTCGCTAAACACCCTTACACTCTTTGGGCTTATACTGGCCATAGGTATAGTGGTGGACGACGCTATAGTGGTGGTAGAAAACACCGTCCGACATTTGGAGACGGGCAAGTTTACACCCAAAGAGGCGGCTATCAAATCCATGCAGGAAGTGTCGGGGCCTATAGTGGGAATAGTGCTTGTGTTGCTTGCAGTGTTTATCCCCACGGCATTCATAGGCGGCATCAGCGGACAACTATACAAGCAGTTTGCCCTCACCATAGCAGTATCCACAGTAATATCGGGTGTCAACGCCCTTACCTTCAGCCCGGCACTATGTGCGTTGATACTACGCCCAAACGAAAAGAAAAGCAATTTCTTCCTTTTCCGCTACTTCGACAAATTCTTTGCCAAGCTGACCCAAGGCTACGCCCGTACCATCGGGTTCCTACTACGCAAGTCGGCGGTAACATTCATATTATATATAGTGCTTTCGGCTGTGGCTATATTCGGATTCTTGAAATGGCCGTCGTCGTTTATACCCAACGAAGACCAAGGCTTCTTTGTGGCTCAGCTGCAATTGGAAGACGGTGCTTCGCAACACCAAACCACACAGGCATTGAATCAAGTGTTCAATATATTAGACACTACCTCTGATGTAGAGAACTATCTTTCCATAAACGGATTCTCGATGTTTCAAGGGTCGGCAATGTCCAACTATGCCACACTGTACGTTATGCTAAAACCATGGGACGAACGCAAAGCCAAATCGCAATCAGCCGACGCCATAGTGGCACGCTTCAACAAGGCGGCTGCCAAGATAGCCAACGCCTCGGTGCAAGCCTTTGTGCCGCCACCAATAGCAGGACTGGGCAACACCGGAGGTTTCGAACTTATGCTGCAAAACAACAACAATAACAGCCTTGCCGATATGCAGGCCATGGTGGAAAACATAGTAGATGCCGCACCACAAACACCCGGACTTATGTATCTGAACAGCGGTTTCAGTGCGTCGGTGCCGCAAAAGTATTTGAACATAGACCGCGACAAGGTGAAGATGCAGAAGTTGCAGATTGGCGACGTGTTCTCTACCCTTTCGGCATACATGGCTTCGGCCTATGTAAACGACTTTGTGAAATTCGGCAGGGTGTATAAAGTAATGTTGGAGTCGGACAACGCCACACGTACCAACATCAACAACATACTGAACCTTACGGTAAAGAATGCCGATGGCAAGATGGTGCCGTTCTCGTCGTTCACCACCATAGAAGACCGCCTTGGCTCCAACGTTATAACACGCTACAACCTATACCCCTCCGCATCCATTATGGGCATGGGTAGCATAGGCACAAGCTCGGGACAAGCCCTCGACGTGATGGAAAACCTTGTAAACGACAAAGCCGGCAACACCTACGCCTACCAATGGACAGGCACCGCCTTTCAGGAAAAAGCAGCAGGCAGCAGCACAAGCACCATATTCCTATTGGCAATATTTGTTGTAATAATGGTGTTGGCAGCACAATACGAAAGCCTTACAAGCCCGTTTGCCGTCATTATGGGATTGCCCATAGCACTGCTTGGAGTAATAATAGGGTGCTTGATAATGGGCGAATCGCTAAGCGTATACTCCCAAATAGGTATAATACTGCTTATAGGCTTGGCAGCCAAAAACGCCATACTTATAGTAGAGTTTGCCCGCGACTATCGCAAAGAGGGAGCCACCATACGCCAAGCCGCCACCGAAGCCGGCGAGGTACGTTTCCGTCCTATCATCATGACATCGTTGGCGTTCATACTCGGAGTATATCCTTTGGTGGTAGCATCCGGAGCCGGAGCCGTGGCACGAATATCGCTCGGAACGGCAGTGTTCTTCGGAATGCTGGTATCCACAATACTCGGAACACTATTTATTCCAAGCTACTACGAGTGGTGGGAAAAGATACAGACACGCTTCTCCGCCAAGAAACATAAAGACGAAAACCAACCCAAATAAAGGAAAAAGGTGCGACACCTGTGCCGCACCTTTTTCCTTTATCATTTATTTTCCGCTTTGTTCCAATGCCCTTTGGTAATCTTCTTCGGTGATGGTGTAAAGCCACGATTTTTCGTACGAATCATCAATAAAATCAACTTCCCATGCAGAATAATCCAACATATTATGTTCTGATGGAATATACTCGACAACTCCATCATTATTTAGTTTAATATGCTTGAATAAAATACTATCGTTAAATAAAATTGAAATAGTATCGTATGGAAAATCAAGATACTCAACCATTGTCAAAAATTTTTGTTCACCGGAATTTATTATCAGATTATCTCCAAATTGTACTTTTGCCGATGAAGCATTAAAAAAATAAACAAAGTTCATATGAGAACAATCGCCGCCACCGTGTCCTCCTCGTTCACAAGTCTCACATGATGCAAACAACAAAATGGCAATAGCTGCCAAATACAAACTATATCTTTTCATATCCCTTTATTTTTAAAATCCAAAACCTTCATAATTATCCAATAATTGATCAATAAATCGAATTTTCATGTTCATAATCTCTCTGTTTTTAGTTTAAATATTTATATTTTAATGATATACACAACGCATTTACATTGATATATCGCCC
Organism: Bacteroidales bacterium; assembly: GCA_017561155.1. Classification (GTDB taxonomy): domain Bacteria; phylum Bacteroidota; class Bacteroidia; order Bacteroidales; family P3; genus HGM05376. Next base: position 18,644 of record JAFZDP010000066.1, read on the forward strand.
CAAAGGTACACATTTATTTGTAATCGGCAAAATATTTTTTCAAATACCAAAATCGGCAGGTGGCGAAACACGAACTTGGCAAGGCGAAAAGGCAGAGTATAAAAAGTCAAGAAACCGTGGCGAAATTTTAACAATATACTACATACTAAATGCAACTTTTCACTGTTAGAAAAAGACCTTTAAAGAGGTGTTCGGAGAACATTGAAAATTACCTTTGTTGAGACTCCAATCTCAATTTCTTGAGACTCCAATCTCAAGACGCTGACATTGGAGTCTCAAGAAGGGCAGAGTAGAGTGTTTGAAAATCAATACTTTAGAATTAAGAAAAAAAATGACTCAGAAAAAAGACTCTTTAAAAGGTATAAAATAAATTTATCAACCTCTAAAAACATTTCATTATGGCGTTTTTTGGAAAAAAATTTATCAAAGTTACAGAGAAATGGGTCCCGGTAGTCAAGAGCGTAAGCAACTACGATGCCAAACGTTTGGCAAAGGACATTGAAAAGGAAAGTACCGTAAGTCAGACCGATGTAATGGCATATTAATTATCTGATGTAGTAGTATTTCTAGATTTCGGAATTCTAAACAGTGATTTGGGATCTGTCGCTTTTCTTGGCAAAACCGAGTTTAACAAATCCATTTCATGCCGTCCCTTAGCAGGATAATAAGAATTATTTACCACATAATCACCTGTCTCTTTATTTATAAAAACATATTTACATCCATGACACCAATTTGCAAATGGTTTCTCATCTACAAAAAAGAACCAACAATCTGAATACGGAACAAGAAATAACTTATTACCAAAACTAGAAGATACCGTATCTCCAAAATGAAGCACTTCCGTAGTGCTAAAAATTTCTTTTTCTATCCATGTACTGTCTAAAATATCAGTTTTTAAAATTGCGTATGCAGAGTCTCTCGACACTTGTGCTAACGACAACTGACACATCACCAGCATTGCACATACTAATAAATTACCTTTTTTCATATATCTATAAATTTAATATTTGATTATATACTATTGTCGACCAACTCGGGTAAAGTTCATAATACGGCCAACTACAATTTTCTATAATAACTACATAGTTACCTTTCTCAATGTTATCTATCTGATAAAAACTATTGAACCAGCATATACAGTTTGCTCCAAGTCCGTATACAGCTTCCTCTATCCAAATAGTATCATTTGACATTGAAGCATAAACGTTCAGCGAGTCTTGGCCACATGGTATGGAATACCTATAATGCTCAACAAACAGCGTATTTTCTTTATACGAAACACTTATAGAATCTCGCAACTTTGGATTTATTAGTCCGTGTCTGCAATCAGTTTTTCTTAGGTTGGAAACCGTCAATTCTTTGAAAGTAGTATCTTTTTCTTTATCTCGTTCATTGGTAGTCATTCCTATGCAAACTACAACAACCAACGCCAATAAGGCTAAACTTAAAAATGTTTTCTTCATTTTTTCTATATTTATTGTTTTATACATCCTTTTAAACCAACGCTTATTGGTTTTGTAAGCTGTTGCCTAAAGAGGATGTATGTTTAAACTTTTGGGCAACAACTGCTACATCCCTACAGCAACAGAGGTCGCCATAGGGTAACGCTCATCAAAGTTGTTTTTGCCTAAACACCACATACTTGATGGTGGCAGTATATGTAGGCTGATAATATTTTTTCTTGTCATAACTTCTTTACTTTCGAGAGTGCAAAAGTACACAATATTTCTTATCCCTACAAGATATGGTTCTAAAAAAATTATGAAGCTAATTTGTTATAGAACAAGTCGAAGCAGTATAAGTATTGCTTCGGCTTATTTATATACCACACTTAGCAGTAAAAACCATGCGGTTTACGGCCCCAAACTACGGCACTTACACTCCAAAACTCCCATAGTTACGACCCCTAAACCGCATGTTTGCGAGTGCCGAACCATGTGGCCCGAAACAGCCACATACTTTGTATTGTATTTTTTTCTGTGGCGGTAATATTAAATCGTCGGTTATGGTGGTTTTGAGAAGTAATCAAATTCGGTTAAAAAAATGACAGTATACCATCAACTCCGCCACACCCGGGTATGAGCACGCCGACAGTATACCGTCGCGAAACGGAGACCCGGGTATAAAAAAACGGCTTCGAAATCGACTATTTTTTACATCACGATACAGGCACCTACTCTATCGCGATGTAGTCGGAATTTCATCGGGAGGAAATTTTATCTACATCACGAGAGAAAATAATACGGCTGATGCTGCGTTATTAGAAATATGTTTACACATTTGCAAACAGCAACTTACAATAACAATCGTACAAACAAACTAAATTCAATACCCTATGAAGAAAGATTCTTTTGCCAAATTGGTTCTATGCCTGGTTCTATGCTTAAATGCTCCGGTGGGCTATTCCCAATCGGAGGACTTTGCTCTTTTTATCAAACGATTTTCTGCCGACACGGCATTCCAAAAAGAACGAGTAGTATTTCCTATCCCTCAAATTTCGTGGGACTACGAAAACGACAAAGAGAAAACAACGCCTATCGGAAAGGAAAAATATAGGCACCAAACATTATTCGACCTGAACAGCGAGTGTGCCGATGGCTTTTATTTCTTTTACCCAAACACCGACACCGTAACCACTGTAAAAGATATGGTTTTGCAAATATCCGGCATCACCGACATGTATGTAAAATACTACTTTAAGCTAATAGACAATCGGTGGTTTTTGATAAAATACTTGAACTATGATTTATAACAACATTACATCAAAACACAACGACATGCATAAAATACCGGTATTTATATTGCCAATAATTTTGATGTTTTGCAGTTGCAATGAACAACGTATCAGCACAGAAACAATAGTCGAACACTACATCGAAAACATTAGTACCGAAGGTGCCACCGCATCGACCCTGTACCGAAACAACAAGATAATATCCACCACCATAGAAATATTTGGCGAGACCGGGAAAAGAACCATCTGCTATGCCTACGAAAAAGAATATATAGCAGCAATAGAAAGCACGTTTACCTACAACTATTTCATATACCAAACACCCGACACCACTATTCCCTCTCAGAAAAAAACCTCATCGACACCATTACAGTCACTCGCTACAAACTCGATTATGCCGGAAATATAATTTGGGAAAAAAGACTCGTTGCATGACGTATACAATGTTTTTCCAAAACTAAGCACATTAAATATCATTCCCCCTAAAACCCACTGATTTAAAGCACCTGCACCTTACAGCTTGCAGAACAATAAGATTGTCGAAACAATTGCGACCGGCAGCCCCCAAAAACGCCTCTACTTGATATCGGGAACAACAAAACACTTGTTTCTGAAATCGTCGTTACTGCTTGTCGCCGACAAAGAATAAATGAGCAAAAAAGCCGTGTTTTTTGCAGCACTTTTACGAGGAAAAAATCTTTTTCTCGAATCGTGCCCTTTTCAAAAAACTTATCAACAATTTCAATTTCTCATTTTAACTGCCAAAAAATTCCATACGATAACAACCCCAAAAACACCCTTTGCAAAACACTATACAACAAAAGGTTATAAAAAAGATATTTTTTTTGTAACCTTTTTTCGTCGCTTACGTTTTAGATACAAAACGGGATTTTCAGGAAGTTTTCAACATATAATGGAAATATATGGTTTTTTTTGGAAAATTCTTCGTACCTTTACAAAATGAAAAAGAGTAGATAAAAATGTCGTTAATACTTGGTAAAGAATATTGTAAGATAGATAACAATGGGCGATTTAAGTTCCCAATTGCGTTAAAACGCCAACTTCCGACTTCGGAAGATGGTCGCTTTGTTATACGCCAAAGTATCTATGCCGAGTGTTTGGAACTATGGACATATGCATCTTTTCAGGAAGAGGTAGAATTTTTGCAGAAAAACCTTAACCCTTACAACATCGAAGACCGCAAACTATTGCGAAAACTAACAGATGGCAACATCATAGAGTTGGATACTAACGACCGTTTACTAATTCCTGCAGAGCAAAAAGCCTGCATAAAAAATGCTAAAGACATAGTTTTAACCGCGACAGGTAATTTTATCGAAATTTGGGATTACGAAAAATACACCCGTATGAACGAAGAAACAACAGATTTTGCTAATCTGGTGAATAATCGTTTGGGTGTAAAGATTAATGAAACCATATAATTTCGAGATATATAATGAACTATCATTCGCCTGTGCTATTGAAAGAAAGCATTGATGGGCTTTCTATAAACCCCGAGGGTACTTATGTTGACGTAACCTTCGGAGGTGGTGGTCATTCCCGTAAAATATTGGAACACTTAGGCGAAAATGGCAGACTTTATGCTTTCGACCAAGACTCCGATGCTTTGTCTAACACCATCGACGACAGCCGCTTCACCCTTATACACGAGAACTTCAAATATTTGAAAAGTTTTCTTCGTTTGGAAGGAGTAAAAAAAATAGATGGCTTGCTTGCCGACTTGGGAGTGTCGTCCCATCAATTCGACGAAGGAGCCAGAGGTTTTTCTATACGCTTCGATGCTACTTTGGATTTACGCATGGATCAACGTCAAAGCAAAACTGCCAAAGATGTCATAAACTCAGAATCGACAACACGATTGAAAGAAATACTGTCGCTATATGGCGAATTGCCAAATGCCGGCCGTATTGCCAACGCTATTGTTTCGGCTCGCAGCCAAAAAACTATCGAAACCACTTTCGACTTGATTGACATCGTAAACAAGCACATACCTCGAAACCAAGAAAATAAATATCTTGCAATGATATTTCAAGCCCTTCGCATAGAGGTAAACGACGAACTTGAAGCATTGGAAGCCATGCTAAAACAAGCTGTAGAAATACTAAATCCCGGCGGACGCTTGGTTGTAATCTCGTACCACTCGCTAGAAGACAGAATGGTGAAAAACCTAATGAAATCGGGCAACATTGAAGGTAAAATAGAAAAAGATTTTTATGGAAACATAATAACAAACCTAACACCTATAACTCGCAAACCTATAATACCAACAGACGAAGAGCTACAAGAAAACAACAGATCGAGAAGTGCAAAATTACGAATAGCAGAGAAAAAAGAATAAGGTATGAAAAATATATTTGAACATATAAAGAATATTGTCAAACATAAAAAAGATGATGCAAACCAAAATTCCACAGATGCCAAAGCAAACAAGATACGCATCAACGACATTATTGGTGGAAAAATTTTGGTTCATGATTTCATTTTATCGCAATTGCCTTTAATAATTCTATTTGTAGTATTCTCTATATGTATGATTGCAAACAGATACTACATAGAAAGCACTTCAAAAGAAATATCTAAACTAAAGAATGATATTGAAGAACTAAAAATACGTCGTATCAAATACGAGTGCGACTATATGAATGTGATAAAAATAAGCGAAATTGCAAAAGAACTAGGACCTTTTGGAATACGCCAATCCACAGACAGACCTTTGAAAGTAAAAATTGAAAAAGAATAACAGTATATGAATAATGAAAAGAACAACATATTACCACGTTTAGCCATAGTATATATAATACTATTGCTTGTATTTGTTATTCCTATTATTTACACTATCTTCCATCTACAATTTGTAGACGAGGAAGTAAAACGCTATGCCAAAGAAAACAGCCTTAGATGGAGTGATGTAAATGCACGTCGTGGCAGCATATATTCTTCCGATGACAAAATACTATCTACATCGATACCAGTATACGACGTATCGATAGATTTTGGTATTCACAAAGAACGCAAACCTTTAAATATCAGAAAACACGAAGGAGATTCCATCAACTACATTCCTATGGTTCCCGACTCTATATTTTGGTCGGGCATAGAAGAACTTAGCACAAAACTATCCGAACTATTCGGAGACAAGACACCCGAAGAATACTATGAAAAACTTGTAAAAGATTGGACTTTGAAAAATCGCAATGCGGTTATACATAAGAACGTACATCACGACCAATTGAAAGAAATGAAAACCTTTCCAATCCTAACCAGACCAATAACAATAAAAGTAAATAAAAAGGTAGAAATAAAAGGCAGAGATACCATAATAACCTACGACACTGCAAACATAGAAAGAGTAAAACGCAATTTGGCCGAACCTAGATTTAGAAATGCCATTATTGTAAAAGAAAGAGATATCAGAGTATATCCTTACAACAACCTAGCTCGCCACACCATTGGTTTTGAAGCTAAAACTACTATAACTAAAATAAAAAATAACGGCAAAAAAGAAAAAGAAGACAGCATATACTACAGAGGATTAGACGGCTTTTACAACTCTTACCTTGAAGGAGAAAAAGGTAAAAGAAGAGAACGCCGACTAAATAAAAACACATGGATTCCTATTGATGACAACGAACAAAAAAATGCCATCAATGGTCTCGATATAGTATCTACTATAGACACACGTTTGCAAGACCTTGCCGAAAGTTCGCTACGCAAATGTTTGATAGAAAACGAAGCAGATTATGGTTGTGTTGTACTTATGGAAGTAGAAACAGGATATGTCAGAGCCATCAGCAACCTTACCTATACCGATTCGGCATTTGGATACAAAGAGATAAACAACATAGCTTGCGACGACCTTTACGAACCGGGTTCTACATTCAAAACCGTTACAGCTATGGTGCTTCTTGACAACAACAAATGCGACACTTCTTATATAGTACCTACCGGTTTGAAGCAATTCAACCCAAAGAACAAGGAATCACAAATAAAAGACGTAAATTCATCGTCGAAAGATACCATATCGATGAAACGTTCGTTCGAAATTTCGTCGAATGTCGGCACATGTCAACCGGTGTGGGATTTTTATAATACAAATCGTAATGCTTTTAAGACCGGCATTGAAAAGGTTTTGCCTTACAAACGTCTAAATCTTGATTTGATAACAGGAGGCGAACCTATGCCAACTATTATAAAAGACTTGGAACCGGACCGCAACTTCTTGAATTTGGCATACGGATATTCGACAAACCTTACTGCAATGCACTTACTTACATTCTACAACGCAATAGCTAACAATGGCAGAATGGTTCGTCCTATATTTTGTAGCGAAATAAGAGAAGGCGAAACTACAATAAAAAAGATAGAGCCTGAGGTAATAATAGAAAACATATGTTCGAAAAGCACATTGAACAAAATACATTCTATGCTAGTAGGAGTTGTTGAAAACGGTTCGGCACGCAGACTATCCAAAACACCATACGGAATTGCAGGCAAAACAGGAACATCGCAAATAAACTATACCGAGAAAAAGAGTAGTCATCTTAAATACAGAGCATCTTTTGCCGGATATTTCCCTGCCGACAACCCTAAATACTCGTGCATAGTAGTAATAACCAACCCTAAAAAGAACAAACAGCATGGTGGCGAAATAGCAGCACCTGTATTTAAAGACCTTGCAGACAGAGTATGTGGAACCGTTTTGAATGTAGATGTAAATCCTCCATTAGTTGGTGAAATACAAGCTCCGTTTGCAACAATCGCAAACCGCGAAGAGGTAGAAAATGTATTCAATATATTAAACTTCGAACCTCAATACAATGAAGAAGATGCTACATTTTGGACTCGTGGATATGTAGACACTTTAAACAATGTAATATATTCCAACTATTTACCAACAATAGGCGTCATACCTAATTGTAAAGGCATGACAATTAAAGATGCCATGTATATGCTAGAAAAGATGGGACTTAGAGTTACATTTGAGGGACGTGGAAAAGTAGTTTCACAATCGCTCAAACCGGGTAGTGGTTACAAGAAAAATAACCACATACACTTAGTCCTTAACATTAATAACAACTTAAGTTTACCACAATTACCACAACAAAACACAGATGGAGGGACCAACTAATGAGACTACAAGAGTTATTGAAAAATATAGACTGCAAGATAATCAACAACCAAGAAATCGAAATAAATGAAATAACTTTCGATTCTCGCACCGTTGCACCAAATTCACTATTTGTTGCACAAGTAGGGGTACATGTTGACGGACACAATTATATAGCCACTGCAACAGAAAAAGGAGCAGCTGCTATAGTGTGCGAAAAATTGCCTGAAGTATTGGATTCAAATGTAGTTTACATCCAAACAGAAAATAGCAACAAAGCATTAGGTCTTATAGCAGCAAACTTTTATGGCAATCCATCAACCAAGTTACACCTTATAGGTATAACAGGAACAAATGGAAAAACCACAACAGTTACTCTTTTACACCAAATGTTCAGACAATTGGGATACCATACCGGTCTTATTTCTACTATAGTAAACAAAATAGACGAGACTGAAATACCTGCTACTCATACTACACCTGATGCCATAAACCTAAACAAACTACTACAAAAAATGGTAGACAATGGTTGCGAATACTGCTTTATGGAAGTCAGCTCTCACTCTATAGTACAAGAACGAATCGGTGGTCTACATTTTTATGGTGGTATATTTAGCAATATTACCCACGACCATTTAGATTTCCATAAAACATTTGCCGAATACATATCTGCTAAAAAGATGTTTTTCGACAATCTACCATCATCGGCTTTTGCACTCACAAACATCGACGACCGCAACGGTCTTGTAATGTTGCAAAACACCAAAGCTAAAAAACAAACATATAGCATACAAGAAATAGCCGACTTTAAAGGTAAAATTCTAGAAAACACCTTCCAAGGCATACTTATAAATATCAATGGCAAGGATGTATGGACTAGATTGGTTGGCAAGTTCAACGCATACAATCTATTGGCGATATACGCTACTGCAAGACTATGCGGAGTAGACGAAATGGAAGCCTTAACACAGCTAAGTACACTATGTGCAGCAGAAGGCAGATTTGAATATGTAAATGGTCAAGACAAAATAGCTATTGTAGACTACGCACATACTCCTGACGCTTTGAAAAATGTATTGCAAACTATAAACGACATACGTTTCGACGACCAAAAACTAATCACAGTGGTAGGTTGCGGTGGGGACAGAGATTCTAGCAAACGCCCAATAATGGCAGCAATAGCAGCCGATATGAGTAGCACTCTTATACTGACATCGGACAATCCACGAACCGAGGATCCTGAAAAAATTCTCGACGATATGGAAGGTGGACTAAATGCATCGCAAAGCGAAAGAACAATACGCATCACCAACCGACAACAAGCCATAAAAACAGCATGCAAATTGGCTCAAAAGGGTGATATAATACTTGTGGCAGGAAAAGGACACGAAAAATATCAAGATATTAATGGAGTAAAACACCATTTTGACGACAAAGAAGAATTAATTAAAGTACTTAAATAAAAAACAATATATTACAATATGTTATACTACTTATTTGATTGGTTAGATAAGGCATTTGATTTTCCCGGAGCAGGTGTTTTCCAATACATTTCGTTCCGTACCGCTATGGCTGTAATAACATCACTTATTATTACTGTCATTTTCGGAAAACCACTAATCAAATACCTAAAGAAAAAACAGATAGGCGAAACTGTAAGAGATCTTGGACTAGAAGGACAAAAACAAAAAGAAGGAACTCCAACAATGGGAGGTCTAATCATATTGTCTGCTATTCTTATCCCTACTCTTCTATTTGCGAAAATAGATAATATATACATCATAGTGATGATGATAACTACTATTTGGCTAGGCCTTTTAGGCTTTTTGGACGACTATATAAAAGTATTCAAAAAGAACAAAGAAGGTTTGCCTGGCAAATACAAAATATTGGGACAAGTATGCTTAGGTCTTTTTGTCGGTTTAGTAATTATGTTTCACCCGGACATTACCATAAAGGAACGAAAATCGGTTGAAACATATATAGAAACCCACAACGTAAACATTGATAAGAACTACAATAAAGCAAAGCAAGAATTTACAGAGCAACCTGTCAAATCGACAAAAACAACCATCCCATTTGTAAAGGATAATGAGTTCGATTATGCCAAATTGGTAACATGGATGGGCGATTGGGCAAAAGATTTGGTATGGCTTGTTTTCGTACTAGTAGTAATATTTATTGTAACTGCTGTTTCCAATGCTGCCAATCTTACAGATGGCATCGACGGACTAGCGACAGGTACTTCTGCTATTATCGGAGGTACACTGGCAATATTGGCATGGGTGTCGGGAAATATAATATTTTCCAACTACCTCAATATAATGTTTCTTCCTAATATTGGAGAGCTAACCATATTTATAGGAGCATTTGTAGGTGCTACCATCGGATTTTTGTGGTACAATACACACCCGGCAGAAGTATTTATGGGCGACACCGGGTCTTTGGCATTAGGCGGAATCATTGCTGTTTTTGCGATACTTATTCGCAAAGAACTTCTAATTCCAATATTCTGTGGAATTTTTGTAGTAGAAAACTTATCCGTTATAATACAACGCTCTTATTTCAAATATACCAAGAAAAAGTATGGCGAAGGACGACGTGTATTTTTAATGGCTCCAATACATCATCACTATCAAAAGAAAGGTATTCCTGAACAAAAACTAGTACAACGATTCTTTTTGATAGGTATTTTATTAGCAATTGTAACTATAGTAACTCTAAAACTTCGATAATAAACAAAAACAAACAAAAACATGAATATAGAATCTTTAGCAACACAGGGTAGAGAAAAAGTTTCAACTGGATTGGCCGGAATCGATGCAAACAAATTAAAACAACTTAGAAATAAGAATCTAAGAGATTGCTTTTTACATTTCGAGCAAGATCCTTATCGTATGCAATTCACTGCACGCATACATGGTATAGAATTTATAAACGATGCTATATCTCGCACTCCAAATGCGACTTGGTACTCGTTAGAAACAGTAGACAAAGCTGTCATATGGATTGCAAACGGAGACAATAATGAGACTGATTTTACCAGTCTTATACCTTTGGCTCTTCGCAAAATTCGTATGCTTATTTGCGTAGGCACCGACAATCATCGCCTACACGATGTATTTTCGGGTATAATACCTACTATAATAGATGCCGGATCTATCAAAGAAGCTGTCAGCAAAGCTTTGTATTCTGATATAGAAAATGGTGTCGTTCTTTTTTCACCTGCTTGCGAAAATGGCAAATCAATAAACCAACAAGGTGAAGAATTCAAACGCGAAGTTTACGATTTATAATATATCATATATATAACACCATAGTTTACACAAAATGAAATTTGCAAAGTATTTAACAAAAGGCGATAGAGGCATCTGGGGCATAGTACTATTCCTATCTTTTATTTCGATAGTAGAGGTATATAGTGCTGCAGGTTTATCTAAACTATTCGATCATTTGATATTTATCGGTATCGGATATGTTGGAATCGTTTTTCTTTCCAACATAAACTTTCGAGTATTTTCAAAACTTTCACTTTATGGATACTACTTTGCAATAATAACTCTTGTTGCAGCTCTAGTCTCATACTTCTTTTTCGACACATCCACCGATGGAGCAGGACGATGGGTTAAAATAGGCGACAACATTAAATTTCAACCTTCGGAGTATACAAAGGTATTGCTAATTGTATATGTTGCAGCTCTCATAGAGAAATACAAAGACACACTACAATCAAAGGAAACCTTTAAGAAACTATTAATATCCATTGCCATACCTTGCGGCCTTATTCTACCTCAGAATTTTTCGACAGCTGCAATGCTATTTCTATGCTGCTTCACAATGCTGTTTTTGGGTAAAGTATCCAAAAAGTACATGCGACTCCTTACTATTATAGGTCTCTTAGCATTAGCTGTCGGAGGATTGTTTATCGTAAAAAGCTCCAATAATAGTAAGAGTTCAAGTAGTTTAGAAATCAACGACAACGATATATTCAGAAACGATACTTGGGGTAAACGTATTACAAATTGGCTAAACTACGATCCAAAAGACAATACACAAGAAAACATTGCAAGAAGAGCTGTTGCTACCGGAGGTCTATGGATTCGCCCCGGCAACACTATACAAGGTAGAATGCTTAACGAGTCGCACAACGACTTTATATATGCTGTCATTATCGAAGAGTTAGGAACTTTTATTGGAATTTTTATTCTATTATTATATAGTGTATTATTTTACAGATGTATAATAATTGCCAACAAGTGTAAGAATATCTTTTGTGCTCTCACAGTATCGGGATTGGGACTGATAATTTATCTTCAAGCTCTAATAAATATGGGGGTTGCTGTAGGTTATCTGCCGGTAACCGGACAAACTTTACCTTTTGTAAGTTATGGTGGATCTTCGTTCTTATTCTTCTCTTGTTTTGCTATCGGTATCATCCAATCGATATCCAAAACAACTAGAAAGCAAGAACAATTAGAAAAAGAACCAACTAATGTTGAAACAGAAATAACGGATTCTATAAACCAAAATACTGAACAATAATATGAAAGCAATAATTAGTGGTGGAGGAACAGGAGGACATATATTCCCTGCATTAGCTATAGCAAATGCCATAAAAGAACGCTATCCAAAATCGGACATTCTTTTTATAGGTGCTATAGGAAAAATGGAAATGGAAAAAGTACCTGCCGCAGGATATCCTATCGAAGGATTACCTATAGTAGGATTGCAACGAAAACTGACCTTAAAGAATTTGGCTTTGCCTTTCAAACTTATAAAAAGCCAATTAAAAGCCAAGAAGTTGATTAAAAACTTCTGTCCCGACATAGTAATTGGTGTTGGAGGCTATGCTAGTGCTCCTACTCTAAAAATGGCTACAAAACTTGGCTACCCCACTATTTTGCAAGAACAAAACTCTTATCCGGGACTTACCAATAAGATGTTGGCTCAAAAAGCCACAAAAATATGTGTTGCTTACGACGGACTTGAAAAATTCTTTCCAAAAGAAAAGATTGTATTCACAGGCAACCCCGTACGCAAAAATATCGAAGATATAAATACTTCTGTTGTCGAAAGTTTCGAGTTTTTCGAACTAGACAACACAAAACAAACAGTGTTATCTGTTGGTGGCAGCCTTGGTGCCAGAACCATCAACGAGGCATTGCATGCCAACATAAATTTCTTTGTAGAAAACGATATCCAACTTGTTTGGCAAACAGGAAAATCATATTACAAAACAGCAGTCGAAGCTGTAGCTAATGCAAATGCAACAAAGAACATCAAGGTATTTGAGTTCATATCAGCAATGGACAAAGCATACACCGTTGCCAACTGCATAATTTCTAGAGCAGGTGCAATTGCTATATCCGAACTTTGTCTAGTAGGAAAACCTGCTATTCTTATTCCTTCGCCAAACGTATCAGAAGACCATCAAACCAAAAATGCCATGGCTTTGGTAAATAAAGGAGCAGCACTAATTGTTCCTGACAAAGATGCCAACACAATGTTGGTTTCTACCCTTGACAGCCTTTTGAACAACGAAGAGAAAAAGCAAGCAATAAGCAATGCTTGCAGCAATATGGGAGTTCGAGATGCTGCCAACAAAATTGTAGACGAAATAGAACGCATTATAAACAAGTAGTACAAAAAGCACATTGGTAAAATGACAAACAATATAAAAACATATTATTTCTTAGGCATAGGTGGCATAGGCATGAGTGCTTTGGCTAGATATTTCAAGCAAACAGGTAACAATGTTTCGGGATACGACCGCACCCCTACTCCACTAACAAAACAATTGGAAGCCGAAGGTATACCTGTACACTATACTGCCGACATCAACCTTATTCCTACAAATGTCGATTTGGTAGTTTATACACCTGCCATACCATCAGACAACGAAGAATATGTTTATATATTGAATAATAACATACCACTAAAAAAACGTGCACAAGTACTTGGCGAAATATCCGCCAACAAAAAGTGTATTGCCGTTGCAGGCAGTCATGGCAAGACCTCTACATCCGGAATGATTGCATACATCCTTAGCAAAAGCAGTATAGGATGTTCGGCATTCTTAGGTGGAATAGCCAAAAACTTTGATAGCAATGTTATAATAAATCCTCAAAGCGAATATGTAGTTGTAGAAGCCGACGAATACGACCGTTCTTTCCATCAGTTGTATCCAACATATTCTGTAATTACAGCCACCGACGCTGACCATTTGGATATATACCAAACACACGAAAATCTACTAGAAGCCTTCAAACAATATGGCAATCAAACACAACATGGTGGCAAACTATTTTTAAAACAGAATATCGAACTTGAAATTGATGAGAATATTGCTACCGAACGATATTCTATCGACGACATAAACTCTGACTACTACGCTTGGAATATTCGTATCTACAAAGGCAACTACTTTTTCGACCTACATACACCAAACCATGTATACTACGACATGGAACTAATTGGAGCACCACTCTACAATATAGAAAATGCCGTAGCCGCATGTGCCGTAACTTTGAGTTGTGGTGTAACCGAATACGAACTTCGCCATGCCCTAAAAACATTTACCGGCATAAAACGTAGATTCGACTACAGAATAAAAACCGACGACTTTGTCTTTATCGACGACTACGCTCATCATCCACAAGAAATATCGACTGTAATAAACTCGTTGAAAGCCTTGTATCCGAACAAACGTATTGTGGGAATATTCCAACCACATCTATACTCTCGTACAAGAGATTTTGCTCAAGAATTTGCCGATAGTCTATTGCCACTCGACGAGATTATACTACTAGACATATACCCTGCACGCGAACTACCTATACCGGGTATAAGTTCTAAAACTATTCTACACAAAATAGACAAGATGAGCAAATATCTATGTGGCAAAGAAGAACTCGTAGATGTACTAATAGCATTGGCGCCACAAGTACTTATTACTCTTGGTGCAGGCAATATCGATGCATTAGTACCACAAATAGAAGAAGCCTTTAAAGAAACACTTAACATTCAATAGTAACAAAATATGAAAACAAAACGCAGTTACTCAATAGCATGGAAAATAGCAGCAATTATAATAATAGTTGCCTGCATTATCTATGCCAATAATTTGCGAAACGAGTCGGAAGTGAAAGGTGTAAACATAACCATAGACTACGATGGCAGAGATACATTGGTAACAGCAAATCATATAGAAAAAATCATTTTCAGCAAAATACCTAACATAAACATAATGACTATCGAAGATATCGACCGCAAACAGATAGCATCGATAGTTAAAAGCAACCCATTTATAGGCCGTTGCAATGTTTCGACATCTATCAAAGGTACTGTACAAGTAAATGCTGTTCAGCGTGTACCCATTGTTCGAGTAGTGTGCACAGGCAAACAATTCTATTTGGACAATAACGGATACTATATGCCTACCAGCAAGATATCAAGTCAAAATGTTATAATTGCAAGCGGAACTATAAAAGGTAAGGTAAGCGATACCATAGATTTTAGTAGCATGGATACCACTAATTCTAACATTAGCGATATTCATAAAATCTACTACCTTGTTACATATATACTAAACCACGAAGATTTGGCGAATATGTTCGACCAAGTATACGTCTGCAAAGATGGAGATATTGAATTGGTGCCCAAAATTGGTAACCACACCATCGTGATAGGTGACATTGATAATCTAGACTCAAAGTTCGAAAAACTTCTTGCTGTCTACAAAGGCGGTTTTGGGAACAATGGGTGGAATAAATACAAAAAGATAAATTTGAAATACAAAAATCAAGTTGTGTGTACTAAAAAATAATATTATCATGAGTAATGAAATTGTTGTCGGTCTCGACATTGGAACTACAAAAATAGCTTGTATAGTTGGACAAGCTGCAGATAACGGAAAGATTAAAATCTTAGGCTTTGGTAAATGCAAATCCATCGGTGTTGAACGTGGAGTTGTAAAGAATGTTATAGATACTAGCGATTCTATAAGAAAAGCCGTTGACGAAGCATCCGAAATGTCTGGTTTTGACATCACCGAAGTATATGTAGGTATAGCCGGCCAGCATATAAGCAGCATGCAAAACAAAGGCAGCATAGTGCTAAATCCACCACACAAAATAATCGATGAGGAGGATATAAACCGACTAATCAACGAACAAGAAAACATCGTTCTAAAACCCGGCGAAGAAATAATACATATATTACCACAAGTATTTTATGCCGATGGAGAAGAACTAACAGTTAACCCGATAGGTGTCGAAGCCAACCGTTTGGAAGCAACATTCCACATCGTTACCGGTCAGAGCGATAACCTACGCAGAATACGCACCAGCGTAGAAGCTGCAGGACTAAAAGTAAAAGATGTAGTATTGGAACCTATTGCATCGGCCGAAAGTGTATTGGACGCACAAGATAAAGAAGCAGGTGTTGCACTTATCGACATCGGAGGTGGTACTACCGATATAGCTATATTCGAAAATGGCATTATCCGACATACTGCAGTGTTCAGCATTGCCGGAGACCTTATAACCGAAGATATTCGCTCGGCATGTACTATACTAAAACACCAAGCAGAACAATTAAAAACAAAATTTGGATCGTGTTTGCCCGAAATGGTATCTGCCGACGACATTATTTCGATACCGGGAATGCGTTCGCAAGCTCCAAGAGAGATCTCTATGAGAAACCTTGCATCGATAATAAAAGCACGTACCGAATTGATTCTAGGTCTTGCCTACCAAGAAATAGAAACTACAGGATACCTTAAAAAACTTATCGGAGGTATTGTACTTACCGGTGGTGGTTCTAACCTACGACACATGAAAGATTTTTCAGAGTTCACAACCGGCATCGAAACTCGCATTGGTCTACCAAACGAACACCTTTCGACAGACTCTCCCGAAGAACTAACAGACCCTATATACGCTACAGGTATAGGACTTTTGATAACAGGGCTGAACGATTTGAAAGCTCAAAAAGCTGCTGAATTGAGAGAACAAGCCAAAAGAGCAAGTACCGAACCTAAACATACAGAAACTAATATTGCTGAAGAAATCGAAGAACCGGCAATAGATACCAACAATGCTACAGATAGTAACGAAGATTCGACACAGAAACCATCAAATAGCAAACTTGGACCTTTCGTAGCTTCTGTACGCGACTGGATGACAAAAATCTTCAACGAAAACGAAGAAAGTTAAAATTCGTTGAGGTAACAAACTTTAGTACACCGTTAGGACAGCTATAAAGACGGAGAAATTACCTTTGACAAGAAGACAGAATATTGTGTAAAATCCAATTAACAGCATTCTGTTGAAAACAACTATCAGAGGTATTTTCTCCATCCAAAAATAAGTAGTAATTTTACACTTAGATTGGTTTGTTCTACAAATTAGACAACAACTTTATTATCAAGTATATAAAAAAATAAAAACAAGAACATGGAAGACATATTTTTCGGCAACAACGGATTGAATTTTGAACCACAAACGGAAGAAGTACCATACATCAAGATTATTGGTGTAGGTGGTGGTGGAAATAACGCAGCAAACCACATGTATCGTCAAGGTATAAAAGGAGTAGATTTCATAGTGTGCAACACCGACGAGCGTGCACTTATGCAAAGCCCTATTCCTAAGAAAATAAAACTTGGCAAGAGTGGTTTGGGAGCAGGTTCGAAGCCTGAAGTAGCAGAAAATGCTGCTCGCGAAAAGGCAGAAGAAATAAAGAACATAATATCAGACAACACCAAAATGTTGTTTATCACTGCCGGTATGGGTGGTGGTACAGGTACCGGTGCTGCTCCTGTTATAGCCGAAATAGCTAAACAAGTTACCATCGACGACGATGTTAGCAAGATACTTGTTGTAGCTATTGTTACAATGCCATTCTCGTTTGAAGGTGCACACCGTAAAAAACAAGCAGAAAAAGGTATTGCCGAACTTAAAAAACATGTCGACTCCATATTGATTATAAACAACGACAAGCTACGCGAATTTGGCAACATGGGATATAGACAAGCCCTTGCATTTGCCGATGACATATTGCTTGTTGCTGCCAAAGGTATAGCCGAAATTATCACTTCCGACGCATACGTTCGCATCGACTTCCGCGATGTTAACACTGTTGTTGCAAATTCCGGTACTGCTTTGATGGGTATAGGTGTTGCCGAAGGCGAAGACCGTGCTAAGAAAGCTATCGAAGCTGCTACAACCAGCGTATTGCTAAACGACAACGATATTTCGGGAGCCAAAAATGTTCTTCTTTATTTCTCGCATAGTAGCCAACACGAACTTAGCATGGACGAAATGGGAGAAATTACAGACTATGTTAAAGGTCTTACAAACTGCAACGACGAAGACTCTAACGTGATATGGGGTATCGGTTGCGACGACTCGTTGGGAGAAAAACTTTCTATCACTCTTATAGCTACAGGTTTTGAAGCAAAAAAGATAGAACCTCCTGTAACAACTCATACCAAACTAATACTTGATCCTCCTACTCCTTCTGCACCGGCACCGGTACCTACTTCGGAGCCCCTTTCGGAAATAACAATAAAACCGGCCGAACCTAAAGCAGTAGTAGAAGACGTACACACTACCCCTGTTACTCCTGAAGGCACTCCTTTCAACCCTGCAGGTATATATGGTGGCAGACAAGAAGATAGTATTCGTACAACAGAAACTCCTACAGCAAAAAGAATAATACATGTACTTGGAGAAGAAGACCAACCCAAAAAAGAAACTACCATTCAACAAGGTAGCAACAATGCAGGCAATCCTATTGTTCAGAATATAAGAATAATATCTAATACTCCGGAAGTTCAAACTCAGACTCAAGTACAACAAGTAGAAATTAAGCTTGAGTCAAACAATGGCGGAAACAAAATACCGCTTAACGAAATGCCGACCAATAATATTCCGACCAATAGTATAGGCTACCCCAATAGTGCATCTAAACCAAGTAGCATATCTAATACCGGTGAATTAAGAATGCAACAACCTATAGAACGTATGTCGGATAGAACAGTGATGAGTCGTGCCGACCGTATAAAAGAAATACATGCCCGACTAAACGATCCTAACTATCTTGAAACTATAATACAAACACCTGCCTATCAAACATTGAATAGCGACATTCATCCTACTCAAAGTTCGGCAGAAAGCGACATAAAAGGTTCTATAAACACCGATGGTACAATTACACCTGCAAACAACTATCTTTATGGACTTGCCGACTAAGAATAGTTAGAAAATCAGACGTAAATCAATACCTCTAATACATAAAATACAATCGTAAAATAGTAGAGAACGCTTGGAGATATACATACCGTGCGTTCTCTATTTTTTTAAACACCTCATGCTATGACCTATCTTGAATTCCTGATAAGAGCCAAAAACCAATACAATCTGCACAGCCCGTATGTGTTCAACCTATACCAACAGGTACTGAACACCCGCTTGCACCGCGACAAAATAGGCATAGTACTATCCGGCAAACAGCACCGAACAATCTACAAAATAGTCAACACCTTTCATCCACACAACGTATACATTGGCACTACAGCCCCAAGCCATATAGCCACCATAGTGGCACATGCCACACAACACAATGCCACCATTGTCTCCTCTCCTACCCCACACACCATCGATATGGCCATAATAAGCAGCATAGACGAGTGGAAACAGATAAGCAAGCATATCAACCCCCAAAGTATAGTTCTTTGGCTAAATCCGCACAAAAACAGCCTTGCAGAAAGCCAATTTGCCACATTCGTTGCCGACACTAAAGTAAAGGTAAGCCTAGACATGTACCATACCGCCATAGCAGTATTTTTGCCACAGCTACACAAAGAGTACTATATGCTACGCTAATACCCATATTTCTTATTCTTATTTACACCCAATTCACGGAAGTTGCCCTGCCTATTTCTGCATATCTTACATTTGTATTATGCAGCCACTCTCACTACCTGTCAGAGGGCAGTCTCCCGATATTTTGACCTATCTCTAAAACCTTGTATACCCAAGTCAAAAGTTTCCCTCCACCCTACTAAAAAGATTTCTATAGTTAAGGATAAAACAACTTTCAAAGCTTGAAAGTATCATTTCAAGACATGAAAGTATTATTTCAAACCTTGAAAGTATTCTTTCATGTTTTGAAAATTACTTTTCAAATAAGTGTTCAAGATTTTTGAGACGTATGAAAAGAAGTTTTCAGGCATGTGCAAGAAGTTTTTGAGTCGGGTCGGCGAGAAGCGACAACGCAAACATATCAATGGATATTTTGGAGGTACATAAAAAAAGCACGCCGCCCAAAGGCAGCGTGCTCTATCTAACAGCCAACAGCCAAAGGCTAATGGCCGATTGTTATCAGTCTCTTACTTAACGATTAACTTACGAGTAGTATTGAAGTTGTCGTTGTAGATGTGTACAAAGTATGCACCCTTAGCCAAGTTGCTAACGTCGATAGATTTTTCTAACGAACCTTCGCAAGCTATAGTTTCGGCTACAATCATACGTCCGTTCATATCAGCCACAACAAATTCTACCTTACCGCTTATACCTTCTACAGTTATTGTAGCTTCGGTATTTGCAGGGTTAGGATAGATACGTACGCTTACGTTGTCGTTAGATGCAGTGTTGATACC
>JAFZDP010000015.1 GCA_017561155.1 Bacteroidales bacterium
ACAGCCATCTTTTCTTCGTTTTGTGTACGTCCCATACCGGTTTTGATACCGTGGTTGATACATGGAGCGTAGCAGATGATTAATGATGGTCCGTCGTAAGCTTCAGCTTCTTTTATTACTTTGAAGTATTGAGCTTGGCTTGCACCCATAGCTACTTGTGCCACGTATACATATCCGTAAGATTTAGCAATCATACCAAGGTCTTTCTTGCGTATTTTCTTACCGGAAGTAGCAAACTTAGCTACAGCACCTGCAGGTGTAGATTTAGATGATTGTCCACCGGTGTTACTATAAACTTCGGTATCTACTACTACTACGTTTACGTTTTCGCCGCTAGCCAATACGTGATCTAATCCACCGAATCCGATATCGTAAGCCCAACCGTCGCCACCGAAGATCCACTGGCTCTTCTTGACGAGGCTGTGACGGAGCTCGAGGAGCTGCTTGCAGATGTCGCAGCCGCACTTCTCCATCAGCGGGATGAGCTTGTCGGCAATCTCCTTGGTCTTGAGGGTGCATTCGCGGTTGGCGATCCACTCGTTGAAGAGGGCCTTGATTTCGGCGCTGCAGCAGTCGCAGGCGAGGCCTTCCTTCATGATGCGCTCCACGCGGTCGCGCATCTGGCGGGTGGCGGTGGCCATGCCGAGGCCGAATTCGGCGTTGTCCTCAAAGAGCGAGTTGGCCCAGGCGGGACCGAAGCCGCTGCGGTAGTTCTTGCAGTAGGGGGTGGCAGGGGCCGAGCCGCCGTAGATGGAGGAGCAACCCGTGGCGTTGGCCACCATCATCTGCTCGCCGAAGAGCTGGGTGATGCACTTGAGGTACGGGGTCTCGCCGCAGCCGGCGCAGGCGCCGCTGAACTCGAACAGGGGCTGTGCGAACTGGCTGTTCTTGACGTTGGCCTTCTTGTCGATGAGGTTGTCCTTGTAGGCGACCTTCTTCTGGGCATACTCCCAGTTTTCGGCCTCGTGGAGCTGGCTAAAAAATTTTTAATGATTCAATATCTTCGCAAAGCATTGATAAATATTCATCAACATCTGTATCTTGACTTTTACCAACCAATGACTCAATGCTATCGGAAAGTGCTGTTGCAATAGCACGACATTCATTCATGTTGTATTTTCGTTTATGCCCTTCTGCTTTTTTCGTGTAATAGTCAATGAACTTTATCAATCCATCAATATCATTGTTCGAAAATAATTTAGCAATCTTGTTTTTGATGTCATTAATGTCAGTTTGCGGATTATATGGATAATCTTCTACAAAATGAATGTACGTATTATACTCTATGGGAGACATCATATCCCAATTTTTGAGGTTGCCGCTATTGGCTTCTTGATTCCAACGAGATTTGCTGTTCTTAGCAGATGGTGCAACTTCTTCTGGAAAAATGAACGCACTGTGCAAATCGACAACGGCAGAATATCCATTTAATATGTCTCGAGTATGTCGATCTTTACGGACTAATTCTTTTTTCGTAATACCTGCAAATGACTTACAATTTAACTTTAGTTCGACAGGAAGGAATCTCTTGTTTGAAAATGACTGCCGATAATTATCATATTGTGCTATACCAACAACCAAATCCATAGTGTTATCGCTATCCCCACCATTGTCAATTTCAACCAGATCCATATCTATGCAAAGAGTATCATGAATTCTTTGAGTGAAGCCAAAACTTTTTCCAGGAGAATCTTTTGAAACAATATTGGAAAATCTCTGTTTGTATTTATCTTCTACAGAAAGACTCTTGACGATAGATTCGCAGTACACCATATCTGGATTGTTAGTTCTGTTCGCCATACATTTGAATTCTTGATAAAGCAATATTAAAAGACTCAAATATTTCGCCTATTTCAGTACCTAAATCTTTGTATGTATATCGTGAATCTTCTTCGATTCTTTTTTGAGCAACATAAAAATGAACAGTATCAATGATACCTTCTTTTCTGGATATGGATTGTATTGCAGACACCATGTCTGGATTATGGCTAGAAATAAGAATCTTTATTCCTATTTTTTTGTTTAGTAGAACTAATAATTTAGCATATTCCACTATCCATTGTGGGTGAAGGTGGGCTTCTGGTTCATCAATTATTAATAATGTATCTTTCTGTAAATACCCATTATTCAATAACTGCAAAAGATAGGCAAAAGATGTAATACCTGTGGCGGCTTGTTTTAATGGAATCCGAAGACCATCATTCCGACTATAATATAATCCAGGCTCATCCATAAGTAGGGAGTTTTCATCTTCATATGAAATTGTTCCGTCGATAATGCTTTGTATACGCATTCTTATGACACGAAGTTGGTTGGGTGTTTCCAAGAAAGGTCTTCTTAAAAGCCTGTCAAACTCAGATGTGTACTCAATAGAATTAATTGTTCTCTGAGTACCATAATATATTGCCCGGTTAAGCATTACAGGCTCTTGGAAACCTCTTTTATTAAGAAGAGAAACAGAATCTTCTTTTAACGAAATGTCATTAGGCCATCCATCTCCAATGCTGGCAATATTACTTATAACGGACACAAGAGAATTGATGTCCCTTCTTTTCTTCCGTTCTACAGCATTAATCATGATTTCATAGTAGTTTCCATGTAATTTGTTAGATGCCTTTCCCAGAAAAGAATCTAAACTATCATTTCTTGAATAGTCAACTTGAAAAATTGTGGATAAACGACGTAAAGCCATAGGTAATTTCCTATCGGAAAGTTCTTCAACGATAGAATCAAAAAGGGATTCTACTATTGAATCAAATTTTTCTTGATATGCTTCAATTCCTTTGTCCCATAATTCATTTAACATTTGTCTCGTCTGTGTTCCACGAATTGCGCTATCGTAATCGAGAAGCATTGAAGCCCTACGTATACTTTCCACCAAAGGCTTAATCTCATTGAATGCCTCTCTATCAACGAAATATTCATAATCATTAGTTCCTCTTATTAGATAGTATAACCATCTGGATATTGTACTCTTACCTGAGCCATTTTCTCCTGACAAAACAGTTATTCCTTCTAATATAATTTCAGCTTCCTTTATAGCATGATAATTAGACAATTTAAATATATATTTACCCATAATTATTAATCATTATGTTTCATTATATTGAAACAAAATCAAGAATTCTTAGTTAAATCACCTACTATTAAGATATTATAGCAATCTTCAATGTATAATAACTATATTCAATTAACATATATACATAGCACAAAGTTTAGTAATTTGCCACTCATGTATTATGAATATTCAATAAAATAGTTAAATATTGACTTCATACATTAATCATTTTTTCGTCCTAAAAAGTCTAACAACCCAATATATTCCTATTGGTGTAGTAATTAAAACAATAAACTCTATAAAATTTTTTTTATCTATTTCTTGATGATAAAATCCATCGACCAATTCATAAGTAACCCATATATCTTGAACAGTACTAGTCAACATCAAACACAATACATAAATTATATATATCGCAAGTAAATATCTTCGATTCTTAAAGAATACAATAAATTTATTATTTCTCATAATAGCATACTTTGTTTTAAAAATATGGAGGTCTTTCGACCTCCATATTTAGCTTCTATATTGAGTTTTATTTACCTTCGCTCAATTTTTTGTAGCCATTGTAACGCCATTCAGCGTTCTTTTGAGTAGCTTCGAACAATTGCTCTGCTTCTTCTGGGAATGTTTTCATCAACGAGTTGTAACGTACTTCTCCCATAATGAATTCGCGGAACTTGCTCCAATCCGGTTCTTTGCTATCCAAGTGGAAACCGTTTTGACCTGCTTCTTCTTCGGCAGGGTTGAAGTGCCACAAGTGCCAGTAACCGCAATCAACAGCCATCTTTTCTTCGTTTTGTGTACGTCCCATACCGGTTTTGATACCGTGGTTGATACATGGAGCGTAGCAGATGATTAATGATGGTCCGTCGTATGCTTCAGCTTCTTTTATTACTTTGAAGTATTGAGCTTGGCTTGCACCCATAGCTACTTGTGCTACATATACATAACCGTAAGATTTAGCAATCATACCAAGGTCTTTCTTGCGTATTTTCTTACCGGAAGTAGCAAACTTAGCTACAGCACCTGCAGGAGTAGATTTAGACGATTGTCCACCGGTGTTACTGTAAACTTCGGTATCCACTACTACTACGTTTACGTTTTCGCCGCTAGCCAATACGTGGTCTAAACCACCAAATCCGATATCGTAAGCCCAACCGTCGCCACCAAATATCCATTGCGATTTCTTAGCCAAGTGATGTTTCATATCAACTATTTGTTTGCAATAGCTGCAATCACATTTTTCAGCCAAAGGAATAATTTGATCACCAATACGTTTGCTTTCCAAAGTATTTTCGCGGTTGTCTATCCATTGTTGGAATAGAGCTTTAAGTTCAGCCGAACAGCAGTTGCATTCAGCTATAGCTTCACGCATTATGCGTTCCAAACGGTCGCGCATTTTGCGAGTAGCAGTAACCATACCTAAACCAAACTCAGCATTGTCTTCGAACAACGAGTTAGCCCAAGCAGGACCAAATCCGCTGCGATAGTTCTTACAATATGGAGTAGCAGGAGCGGAACCACCATAGATAGAAGAACATCCTGTAGCGTTAGCTACCATCATTTGTTCGCCGAACAATTGAGTGATACATTTAATATATGGAGTTTCACCACAACCTGCACAAGCTCCGGAGAACTCGAACAATGGTTGAGCAAATTGACTGTTCTTAACGTTAGCAGTCTTATCTATTAAGTTGTCTTTGTAAGTAACTTTGCTTTGAGCGTAATCCCAGTTTTCAGCTTCAGCCATTTGGCTTTCCAATGGTTTCATTACTAAAGCTTTTTCTTTAGCAGGACATACATCAGCACAGTTACCGCAACCTGTACAGTCTAATACAGATACTTGCATACGGAAATGCATACCAGCCAATTCCTTAGGAGCTTTAATATCTATAGTAGTCATACCTGCAGGAGCGTTTTGCTTTTCAGCATCGGTCATAACTGCAGGACGGATAGCAGCATGAGGACATACTAAAGAACATTGGTTACATTGGATACAGTTTGCAGAGTTCCATTCAGGAACTAATGTAGCTACACCACGTTTTTCGTAAGCGGTAGTACCTGCAGGGAATGTACCATCTTCGTATCCTTTGAATGCACTTACAGGTAAGTCATTACCACATTGTGCAACCATTGGACGCATAACTTTAGCTATGAATTCAGGGTCGTTTTCTTTTACTTCTACTTTGAAGTCGGTAGTGCAAGGAAGAGTAGCCCATTCAGCAGGAATTTCTATTTTTACTATTTCGCCACCACGGTCAACTGCAGCGTAGTTTTTATTTACAACGTCTTCACCTTTACGTCCGTAAGACTTAACGATGAATTTCTTCATTTGTTCTACAGCTACTTCGTAAGGTATAACTTCAGATATTTTGAAGAATGCCGATTGAAGGATAGTATTTGTACGATTACCCAAACCTATTTCAGCAGCTATCTTTGTAGCATCGATGATGTACATAGTGATATTCTTTTCTGCCAAATATTTCTTTACAAAGTCAGGTAAGTTTTTCTTAGTTTCTTCTACACTCCATGGAGAGTTGTATAGGAAAGTACCGTTTTCTTTCAAACCACGCAAACAGTCGTATTTACGCAAGTAAGAAGGAACGTGAACAGCCACAAAGTCTGGAGTACCTACCAAGTAAGGAGCTGGAAGTGGTTGGTCGCCAAAACGAAGGTGAGAACAAGTGTAACCACCGGATTTCTTACTATCGTAGTCGAAATAAGCTTGGCTGTATTTATCAGTGTTGTCACCAATAATTTTGATAGAGTTTTTGTTAGCACCGACAGTACCATCAGCACCCAAACCATAGAAACGAGCTTCGAAAGTTCCTTTTGGAAGGATAGATATTTCAGGAAGGATAGGCAACGATTTGAAAGTAACGTCGTCAACTATACCTATAGTGAATTGGTTCTTTGGAGCTTCTGCTTTCAAGTTGTTGAATACAGAAATGATGTGAGCAGGAGTAGTATCTTTCGAAGACAAACCATAACGACCACCAATTATCAAAGGTTTGCGTTCAGCAGGAATATCTTTGCAAGTAGCGAAAGCTTCAACTACGTCCATGTACAATGGGTCGCCATTAGCACCTGGTTCTTTTGTTCTGTCAAGAACGCAGATACGTTCTACTGTTTCTGGAATAACAGCACCTAAGTATTTAACTGAGAATGGACGATACAAGTGTACAGTTACCACACCGGTTTTTTCGCCTTGAGCGTTTAGGTAGTCAACTACAGTTTTTATAGTTTCTGTTACCGAACCCATAGCTACTATGATGTTTTTAGCATCTTTAGCACCGTAGTAAACAAAAGGAGCATATTCTCTTCCGCATATAGCGCTGATTTGTTTCATGTAGTCAGCTACTATGTCAGGAATAGCATCATAATATTTGTTTTGACCTTCGCGAGTTTGGAAATACACGTCGCTATTTTGAGCTGTACCACGAGTTACAGGATGTTCAGGGTTAAGAGCATTTTCGCGATAAGCTTTCAAAGCATCTTGGTCGATAAGTTTTGCCAATTCTTCTTGATCAGCAGCTTCCACTTTTTGTATTTCGTGAGAAGTACGGAAACCATCGAAGAAATGCAAGAAAGGCACACGACCTCTGATTGCAGCCAAGTGAGCAATAGGAGCTAAATCCATAACTTCTTGTACTGATGCTGTAGAAAGCATAGCAAAACCAGTTTGACGAGCCGACATAACGTCTGCATGATCGCCAAAGATAGATAATGCTTGAGCTGCTAATGCTCTTGCAGATACGTGAAATACGCCCGGTAACAATTCTCCAGCCATCTTGTACATGTTAGGGATCATCAACAACAAACCTTGCGATGCTGTAAATGTAGTTGTTAAAGCTCCGGCTTGCAACGAACCGTGTACTGCACCGGCAGCACCTGCTTCGGATTGCATTTCTACAACCTTTACGGTTTCGCCAAAAATATTTTTTCTACCAAAAGCTGCCCATTCGTCAACATACTCTGCCATTGTAGATGATGGAGTGATAGGATAAATAGCAGCAACTTCGCTAAACATGTAGGCAACATGAGCCGCAGCTTGATTACCATCACATGTCATGAATTTTTTTTCCTTTGCCATTTTTATATTACTATTTGGTTTTTAATACTATAATAATTTTCCAATAATGTATTTGAATTTACAAAGGTACACAAAAAAAGACAATTACCATAATTTATTGCAAGTATTTTATGAACCAATGTAAGTTATTTATTCCTTTTACTTATATATTCAATATTCTATGCCAATAAACACCTAACTTTCTATTCTATTTCATCACTTTATTATTTCAGAAAACAGCATTGAACAACAGTATATTTATCGTTTTGTTTCAAATTTTCTTTATCTATTTCCTAATACAAAAAATTATTATATGGATAGCGTATTGCATGTATCTTTTTTATCTCTTCGTACATCAAGTTACGCAATTTCTCTATATTAATTTTTTGTCCTGCCGATATAAATAATGTATGTTCGGTATTCTTTGCCATCCAATGTTTTTCCAACATTTCCAACGACTGATTTTCTTTTGTCATTGGTGTCAAATCATCAGGTTCTTTTTCGATATATGTATATGCATCTATTTTATTAAACACCAAGATTGTTGGCTTGTCAATAGCTTCTATCTCTTGAAGAGTTTTGTTCACCTCGTTTATTTGTTCTTCGTAATCTCTGTGCGAAATATCTACCACATGTATAAGCAAATCGGCCTCTCTCACCTCATCCAATGTTGATTTAAAAGATTCTACTAACCCATGAGGCAATTTACGAATAAACCCAACAGTGTCGGTAAGCAAAAATGGCAGATTTTCTATCACTACTTTACGTACTGTTGTATCCAATGTTGCAAACAATTTGTTTTCGGCAAACACATCGCTCTTGCTTAAAAGATTCATAAGAGTAGACTTACCCACATTGGTATAACCGACCAAAGCCACACGAACCAAACTTTCGCGATTTTTGCGTTGCAATGTCTTCTGCTTATCTATCGAACGTAGCTTTTCTTTAAGCAACGATATTTTTTCCAATATAATTCTTCGGTCGGTTTCTATCTGTGTTTCACCGGGTCCCCTCATACCAATACCCCCACGTTGACGTTCCAAGTGAGTCCACATACGTGTCAATCGAGGCAACATATATTGATATTGTGCCAACTCTACTTGTGTTTTTGCAATAGATGTTCTTGCTCTTTTTGCAAAAATATCCAATATAAGAGTAGTTCTATCTAATATTCTAAGATTGAGTTCTCTTTCTAAGTTTCTCAATTGAGATGGGGTCAATTCATCATCTATTACTACCAAATTTATATTTTCGGCGTCTATAAACTCCTTTATCTCTTCCACTTTTCCCTTACCTACATACGTACGCTTGTCGGGGTGGTCTAGCTTTTGTATGAATGTTTTTATAGGTACTCCACCTGCTGTATCCAACAAAAATGCCAACTCACTCAAATATTCTTCAGTGCGTTCCATTGTCATATTAGACGAACACACACTTACAAGCACAGCTCTTTCCGGAACCTTCTTTGTTTCTATCATAATTTCTTTTTAGAATAAAATACCCCTTATTAATCAATTAAAACACAACTTGTCACAAATATACATATCAATTACTTTTATGACAAGCTGTGTTTACTATTATAAAATCTAAACAATTAACTTCTGATTTTTGCTTCTAGTCGAGTTTCAAAATTCTTTTGTAATTTTGCCATAATTGCTTCTATTTGTTTATCAGACAAAGTTTTTTCTTTGTCTTGCAATATAAAGCTTACTGCATATGATTTCTTACCTTCTTCTATACGGTCGCCTTCATAAACATCAAACAACGATACCTTTTTAAGCAATTTCTTTTCGGTTTCGTAAGCTAATTTCTCGATAGCATCAAATGTTACATTCTTATCCAATACCAATGCCAAATCGCGACGCACTTCAGGATTCTTTGCAATTTCGGCAAAAGTTACCTCTTGCGAAGGAATACTCTTCAATAACAAATCCCAATTTATATCGGCATAGTATACATCTTGTTTGCAATCCATTTTCTTAAGGGTTGGTTTTGCCAAACGTCCTAAGGATGCAATTACTTTTTTACTATCTTTAAACATCAAATCCAAACCGGCAGTAAAATATTTAGCAGTTGATGGTTCAAAAGTAATACGTCCCATATTTATACGCAAACGGCGTAAAATATTTATTACATGAGCTTTCAAGAAATAAAAATCTACTTGCATCGAAGGCATCTTCCAGTTTTCGCCTATTTCGTTTCCGGTCATAAATATAGATAGATGACGTTCTTCGAAATAACGTTTTGTCACATCGCCATTTTCTGCCTGTTCAGGATTGTAACGATAATGTTTACCAAATTCAAATATTTTTTGATTTGGTATCTTATGATTGATGTTGTAAACAATACATTCCAAACCACTATACAACAATGTTTGACGCATTACATTCAACTCCTTGCTAAGAGGATTCAACAATACAACATTGTTTTTAGAATCAAAGTCAGCATTATCTTCGTAGTATTCGGCTTTTGTCAAGGAATTGTTCATTATTTCTACAAAACCATTATTTGCCAAATAATCGCCTACTACATTTTGTATCTTATTTGGATTTGGCTTTTTGCTGTAAGATAAACAACTATTCAATGTCTCGTCAAACGATATATTGTTGTATCCATATATTCTCATAATTTCTTCTACAACATCACATTGACGAGTTACATCAACTTTGTTTGTAGGAATACGCAATACCATACCTTCTGCTGTTTCACTTTCTATGGTTATATCTAGCATTCCTAATATCGATTTTATTGTTTCAACAGGTATTTCTTTACCTATCAAATCAAACATACTTTGGTAGTTCAAATCTACTTTTGCACGTTCTATTGATGTTGGATACACATCTATTATTTCCGAACTTATTGTTCCTCCAGCCAATTCCTTTATTAGCATTGCTGCTCTTTTCAGTGCATATATAGTTATATTTGGATCGCAACCTCTTTCATAACGGAACGAAGCATCTGTTTTCAATCCATGTAATTTAGATGTTTTACGCACACTAACAGGATTAAAATATGCACTTTCCAAGAATACATTAGTAGTACTTTCTGTTACTCCTGACTTTATTCCACCAAACACACCGGCGATACACATTCCTTCTTTTTCGTTGCAAATCATAAGTTCTGTTCCATTCAACTTACGTTCTACTCCATCAAGAGTGGTAAACATAGTTCCTTCGGGCAATTTCTTTACCACTACATTTCCACCTTCTATCATATCTGCATCAAAAGCATGCATTGGCTGACCAACTTCCATAAGTACAAAATTGGTTATATCCACAATATTATTAATAGGACGTATACCAACTGTTCTAAGTTTGTTTTTCAACCAATCCGGCGATTCTGTAACTTTTACTCCTGTTATTGTAACACCCGAGTAACGAGGACAATTTTCGGCATCTTCTACCCTTACTTCTATTTTTCTATCGCTATTATCTTGCTTATATCCTTCTACCGATGGAATATCAAGTACAAGGTTTCCGCCCTTTTGGGTATTGTATGCAGCCACCAAATCACGACCTACACCTATGTGCGAAGTAGCATCGGCTCTGTTGGCTGTTATTGCTACCTCTATAGCAAAATCTTCCTCTACATTAAAGTACTCTTTTGCAGGCATTCCTATCGGTGCATCTTCGGGCAATACCATTATTCCATCGTGCGAATTTCCTAAACCTAATTCATCTTCAGCACATATCATACCTTCCGACACCTTGCCACGTATTTTGGATTTCTTTATTTCAAAATATTCGGTTTCCGATGTCCATATTTGTGTACCTATGGTAGCAACCACTACTTTCTGACCTGCAGCCACATTAGCAGCACCACAAACGATATCCAACAAACGTTCTCCGCCTACATCTACAGTAGTTACATGCAAGTGATCCGAATCGGGGTGATCTTCACAAGTAACCACTTTACCTATTACCACATGTTCCAATCCACCTTTTATTGTTTCTACTTTTTCTACCCCTTCTATTTCCAATCCGCTGAAGGTTAATGTATCGTCTATTTCTGTTGGAGTTAGATTACTTTTTACGTAATCGTTCAACCATTTGTATGATATTATCATATTTATATTCTACTTTTTAAATTCTTACTTCAGTTAGTATCAACACATTATTATCATCTACAATATGCATAATAATATGCAAAAATACGCTTTTTCTTGCTATAATTCAAACCAATTATTTTTCTTTTCCCATTTTGCAACCAAACACGGCAAACAACAAAATAACCAAATAGCATGGCAATGCTATCCAATAGGCTTGCTGTGTTCCTACGCTTTCGGCTATTTTTCCATAAACCAATGGCAACAATGCCCCACCGGCTATAGACATGATAAGCAATGCCGAACCAGTTTTGGTATGTGCTCCTAAACCATCTAACGACAATGGCCAGATTGAAGGCCATACCAAAGAGTTGGCAACACCCAACAATGCCACAAAGAATACAGTATAAGGTATTACCATTTGTATAGGCGACAATGTGGTCAAATCGATGAATGGAAATGAGAAACATCGATGACCTGGAGTGAATACTGCAGCCAACATAAGTATAATTCCCAATACAGAACAGCCTATCAATGCTTGTCGTTGATTAATATACTTAGGGATAAGCACCACACCTACAAAATATCCGACTACCATAGATATCAAAGTAAGACTTGTGAAATATTTTGCAGATTCTTGTTCTATATTCAACGACATACCATATTGTATTATAGTATCACCGGCAATAACTTCGATACCAACATAGAAAAACATTGCCACTACACCAAACCACAAATAAGGGTATTTCCAAATGCTTTTTGTAGCTTTATCGTGTGTTTCTTCTTCGTCTTTCACTTCGGGCAAATGTGTAAAACATACCAATATTCCCAACAATATTAATATTATCATCATCACTGTGTATGGCATTACCAATCTCAACGACAATGTATTCAACAAAATTTCTTTATCTTCTACCGATGTAGCTGCATTAATCTCTTGCATCATAGGTTCGATACCCGATAGCAATATTGCGCCCAAAATAATAGGAGCCAACACACCTGCCACTTTGTTGCAAATCCCCATTATACTGATACGTTTTGCAGCGCTCTCGATAGGTCCTAATATTGTTACATAAGGATTAACAGCTGTTTGCATAAGAGCCAACCCCGAACCTAGTATAAACAATGCTACCAAAAACATTAAATACGAACGCGAGTAAGCTGCAGGAATAAACAACAACGCACCTACTGCCATAACAAACAAACCTACTGCTATACCATTTTTGAAACCGGTCTTTTTCAATATCCACGACGATGGCAACGCCCATACAAAATAGGATATATAAAATGCAAAAGTAACCAAATAAGCTGTAAAATCGCTAAGTTCGCAAGCTACTTTCAAGAATGGTATCAATGTACCATTAAGCCAAGTAACAAAACCAAAAATGAAATACAAGATTCCAATAATAATCAAACCAAAAAGGTAATTTCTTCTATTCATATTACTATTTATTTATATTAAACTATTACTTATTATATTCTTAATGTTTTTTGTTCAGTGTCACTGTTTTTTCCCATTCCGATGTACGCACTGTTATTTTGTATACTCCTTTTGGAAATTTCGATATATTTATTTTATTGCCTTTCTTGTAGGCCGGTATCGTTCTCATCACTTTTGTATTAGAACGTATTTCCACCTCTGCCACAGCTGCGTTGAACGATAGTATAATGTAGCCTTCTTCAAGATAAGGTGTTATCGTTACCCTACCCTCCGATCCACCGGCACCACCCGATGACAATGTTTCTCGTTGTGCAACAAAATTAACATCCATCTTACTTCCAGAAATATTTGGTATCGACACTGTGGGTGGATTGAATGTAAAACCATCTACCTTAGGAGTAACCACAACATTGGTTGCGGCAGCCACATCGGCACGATAGTAACCATCGACATCGGTAGTCACAACTGTATTGCCTACTTGCACTTCTTTGTTTTCCAATGCATTTCCTTGTTCGTCGGTAAGGCGTCCTTTTACAGTATGTCCCGAAAAACAAATTATCCCGTAGAAATATGTACCAAACCATTTATTGTTTTTATTGTCGATCGATATATTCAATACATCTTCCTCTACCAATCCACTATTCTTTTTGTTGTATACCACCCAATTCTTTCCATCAAAAGCTGCTATCCCTTTATTGGTGGTAAGCCAAATAACACCATTTTTATCTATAGCCAAATCATTTACCTGATTGCTTGGTATTTCGCTATTGGCAGTAGTGTACTGAGTCCACACTCCGTTGTCATATTTACACAACCCACCCAATGTAGCAATCCATTTCACATTCTTGGAATCAACCACAACAGAAGGCACTATAGTATCTAGCAATTCGCTATTCTTTGGAGTATAATTAGTCCACCGTTTACCATCGAACACCGACAAGCCTTCGTTCGTCCCTATCCACTTCAAGTTGTCGTGGTCTACAGCCACACACAATATAAAGTCGCTAAGCA
Organism: Bacteroidales bacterium; assembly: GCA_017561155.1. GTDB lineage: Bacteria > Bacteroidota > Bacteroidia > Bacteroidales > P3 > HGM05376. Next base: position 13,631 of record JAFZDP010000015.1, read on the forward strand.
AATCTGAATCTTTCGAAGTATATTTTGTCCACGTTTTGTTGTTATAATGAACCAATCCGCCTAAAGTAACACCTATCCATTTCTCGTTCTTTTTATCTACAGCAATATCTCTGATAAATTTCATTTTCAATCGTTTTGTTTCACTTTCGTGTTCCTTCCAGTTTGTTCCGTCAAATTTTATCACTCCATGATCGTCGGTGCCTATCCACAACATATTGTCAGCATCTACAGTAAGACAATTTACATACTGCCCCTTAAGTTTTTTGTTGAACATAGAATAGTCTGTCCATGTTTTTCCCGACAATTTGCACAATCCTTCGCTTGTACCTATCCACTTAGTCCCCCTTGCATCTACAGCCAAAGCCAAAACGGTATTTCCCAATATATCACTATTTTGAGTGTTATACACAGTCCATACCTGAGCTTTTGCATCTATCATTACTACAGCAAGTAGTACAAACAATAATATCTTTTTTACCATAAATATAGTATATCTATAAAATTTACCTTTTAGTTCGCAATATGTCTAAAACGAATTTATTTCGTAAATAGTATTTAAAAACTATTTATTTTAAAAATCTTTATCCTTTCTTATCTCAACTGATATGGTTGCGCTGTCGTATAATACTATATATTGATTAGTTTCCCGACCATTATATATTATATGTAGTTAGGAATATTAGTGCTATTTGTGGTAAAAAAACAATAATTACCAAGCACACAAAAGCAAAGATTCCAATACACTTTCGCTACAAAATACAGCTATTGAAAATAAGCTCCCAAAGTATTGCAGCGAAACAAAATATGTATCAGTATCCAAAAACACATAGAATATATGTATTATTCTCGCTATAAAAATTCATTTATCCAAAATCGATTATAAAGAGAAAACAATTGATTTGTTTTATGATATTTTAATAATTACCATACACCAAAAAAGATATTTAAAGCAGTTTTTGTAGAATGTTCAAGAGTCCTTTTCTTGAGGATGCACTCTCAAGCTGCTGAGAGTGCATTCTCAAGACGCTGAGAATACAGCCTCAGAAAGAGAAAAATATAACATCTGAAAATAAAGCATTTACTCCCAAAAGAAAAAACACTCTAAATATCATTCTTTGGAATATATAGATTTAAGTATTCTTAACATGTTTGCATATTTAAATTCTATGTATTTTGAAGTTTAGTTTGACAGAAAATATCGATAAGAAATCACTAAATGTTACCATTACATTATAGACTGAAATATACAAAATCTAAAAATCCCATATATGTAAGTCTTTTTACATATATAGGATTTAGCATTTAGATATATAAGATTTTAGGTAGAAGATCTACACCAATTTAAATCTTATTCTCAACACAGAAGTATCGGCAGAATAATCGGACGATATAATTTTGAATGTACCAATCTCGGATGTGTTTTCCACATGAGTACCCACACAGGCACACACATCATAATCGCCCACATACACCAAGCGCAATGTATCGCTTACACCGGCAGGCAACTTGTTCAAATCCACCTCAGCGGGATTCACCTCCGCACGTGGTACCAACTTTGTAGACACTTCCAAATTAGAAGCTATAACTTCGTTTACTTTATCCTCTACAGCCTGCATTTGTTCGGCAGTGGGAGCCTGTGGCAAATAATAGTCGCACTTGCTTTTCTTGCGTTCTATATGTGCATTATGACTGCGATTGCAGCCAAACATATTTACCATCGTTCTGTTAAGAATATGCTCCGCCGAATGCATTGGAGGATACTCCTGCTTGTTGTGTTCGTTAAGTATTATTTCTTGTTCCATTATAGTATGTTTTATTTCTTATTACGTATCATTTTTAGTTGTCATTTTTATCAAAATGTATCCTACAATTTGGTAACAACTCTTGAATATGCTTTTTGTATTCATCAGAAAACCGCTCTGACGAAGGTTGCCAATTGTCAATATGTAGTACCTGAAGTTTAGTAAGATTTTTGATTTCTTCAGGGAGACTATCAATGGGATTTTCTCCAACATCAAGGTACATCAGGTCCGTTAGATTACCTATTTCCTTAGGAAGACAGTGAAGTTGGTTCATATTGATGATGAGCACCCTCAGGTTGGTCATTTCTCCGATTTCGGGGCCTATATACTTCATCTTGTTTGAACAGAGGCTGAGGTAGAAGATGTTCTTCATTTGTGCCAGCATTGGCGGGAAGGTGTCAATATTATTCCCAAGAAGGTTAACAGACTCCAATTTGGTCAGTTCTGCCATTTCCGCAGGCAGCGAAGTCCATCCACGATTTTCAAAGTCAACACGAAGCACCTTGTCCTTGTGGCGAATGGCTTCTTTCAATTCTGTATATGAGTCATAGCTCTGTTTCCTACGGATATAGTCCCAATAGCTTTTGCCAAAGACAACAGATGCCTTAAAGCTATATTCATTTCCATTGTTTATGTCGGTTCTTGTTCCTTCGATAGTCTTTCCTCCGTCGGTTTTTGTGCCTTTCCAAACAAATGCGAGACTACCGTCTCGAAATTCTCCCATCTCAAAGGTTTTATCACGGTACGCTTTTCCTCCAAGACTATATGTGTCACTCGGCAGCGTATCGTAGTAGTAAGAACCAACAATGGTGGAGTCCAACAATGTCATTAACGAGATGCTAATATTCGGGGATGTCCCATTAGAATCAACAAGTTGACCTTCATAGAGGAATGTCGGACAAAAGCCATTGTTTTTTGCTGCTTTGCTCTGCGAGGCACATCCTGCGAATAATATCAATGCCGTCAAAAAACATAGAACACCCCAATATGTTAAGGGCGTGCCAATTCCTCCCGTATGCATTGGAGGATATTCCTGCTTGTTGTGTTCGTTAAGTATTATTTCTTGTTCCATTATATAGATTAATTTTCATTTATTTTAAAATACGAATCCTTTATTTTAAATCTCAATTCAATTCCATAATCACCAAACCATACAATACACTTAGTTAGTAGTTGTAATATTAACTGATGTGGTACTTCTTGGAAGCAAACAACAGTTACCGGACTCAATCCTTTATACTCTTGCTTAAACCAATCACTCAAAATATGTCCAATGTATCCTTCCATTTTATCCAATAAAGCAGCTTGAATTTCAGGACTACCATCAATATATCCAACACACATCAGCATCAGATATACTTTATTTTCGGCAGAATCCACATAAGAAACATCTATTTTTTTTAGATCTCCTATTTGAGATACATCAGAGGTTTCCGCCTTAGGTTGTTTATTATTAATTTCTTGTTCCATTATAGTATGTTTTAATTTGTAAGATATCTATTCATAAATAATGATAACCATATATATGAGAATCATTGGTTTTGTTGATTTATAAGGTTTACAACTACTTTTACCATTATATCTTTCTCCTCAGTTCTACTTTCGGCAATCATTAATGTAAGTGCTACAAGAGTATTGTCTGCTATTCGTTTACCACCATCAGCACGATAAAGTATACCATTACGTTCCATAAACCAAAGAAACAGCATTGCAGCTATACGTTTGTTACTATCACTGAATGAATGATTTTTTATTACGAGATAAGCAACATTGCAGCTTTTTCTTCAATGCTTGGATACAATTCTTCACCACCGAATGTCTGATAGATTTGCCTAATAGAACTTTTGAAAGAGTCATCCTTTTCTTTGGCAAAAAGTTTACTTTCACCAAATTTCTCTTTCAAATTAAGGATTACCTCCATTGCATTTTCGTATGTTGCATGAAAGCGTTCTTCTTTAGTTGTTTTTTCTATAACAAGCTGTTGATAGTCGTAACGATCGAGGGTATCAAGAGCATAAACATAATCAGCAACAACCGATAAAAGCCCCACAGATTGGTCATCTGTAAGCTTTTCTTGTGTATTTACAGTGTGAGCAAGTAAACGAACAACATCTTTAAACTCATTATAATGTTCTATTTTAATCTTATCATTTATAGCATAACCTTTTATGATATAGTCTTTGAGTATTTTGTTTGCCCATTGACGAAAACGAGTACCATTGATTGATTTTACACGATAACCAACAGATATTATAACATCAAGATTATACATTGTAGTTTCATACACTTGGTCTCCATCTATACCCACATGTGCAAATTTTGCACTTGTGATATTTCTATCAAGTTCTCCTTCTTTAAAACAATTATTTATATGTCGAGCGATAACAGTTCTATCACGACCAAATAACGTTGCCATTTGTGTTTGTGAAAGCCACACCGTTTCATTTTCCAATTTCACATCGAGTGATATATTATCATCTTCGGTGGTGTAAATAATAATTGGTGATGTATCAAAATCGCTTTTATGTATTATTTTTTGTTCCATTATAGTATGTTTTAATTCATTTCTGTCAGTTCAAAATATAATATCTCTTTACAATTCGTACAGATAGCATAATTTCCAGCTCTACCAGACAACGAATTCCAATATTTTTGAAGATTTCTACCATATATCACTAATATGTTATTATCACATGAAGAACATTTCGCTTTAGAATAATATGGCATACACCCACCTGTATATTCTCTAAAAGAAAGTAGTTCTTTATCAAAAAAGCACAATTGATAATCGTCGAAATTAAGATTGGCAATTTCCGTACTATCTAACTTGTGATAAACCTTTTCAATATCTTTCCCAAAATTTGTAACTAATGACGGTATAGGAGGCTTTGGCTTATCCGTTAATAATATTTCTTCGTTAACACTATCGATAATATTCCGGTTATCAGTCAATGTATCTTCGACATTGAGAACTTTCAGATTAGTTTCTTCTTCCAATATCACAGATGATTCACTTGTATTTTGACAACTACATAAAAAGATTCCAACTATTACAATTACCATCCTTATATTTACAAATGTATCCACTCTTCTTTTTTGCATTGCAGAGTGTTTCTGTTTGTTGTGTTCGTTAAGTATTATTTCTTGTTCCATTATAGTATTATATTACTCACAAAAACGAGTTTACACAACTTTTATTATAGAAAAAGGCCGTAATCTTTTCGACTACAGCCCTAAGCACTTGTACCCCCACTAGGAATCGAACCTAGATTTAAAGTTTAGGAAACTTTCGTTCTATCCGTTGAACTATAGGGGCAAATGCACCTCCCTCTTCGATAAGGGGAGGTTTATAATTACAATTTACGTTTTATTTCTATTTCTTCGTATGCTTCAATAATATCGTTTGTTTTAATATCGTTGAAGTTTTCAATACTCAAACCGCAATCTTGACCGCTAAGAACTTCTTTAACATCGTCTTTGAAACGTTTCAACGAAGCCAATTTACCTGTATACACAACAATACCATCTCGGATAATTCTCACCTTGCTTGTACGTAATATTTTACCATCCAAACACATACATCCTGCAATTGTACCCACTTTTGTAATCTTGAATGTTTCGCGAACTTCCAAATTTGCAATGATTTTTTCTTGTATTTCCGGACTCAACATACCTTCGATAGCATCTTTAAGCTCGTTGATAGCAGTGTAGATGATAGAGTACAAACGAATATCTATTTGTTCTGTTTCGGCCAACTTTCTAGCTTGTACAGATGGACGTACTTGGAAACCTATGATAATAGCATTACTTGCTGTTGCCAACAATACGTCAGACTCTGTTATTTGTCCCACTGCTTTATGAACAACATTAACTTGTACTTCGTCGGTAGATAATTTCAACAACGAATCGCTCAACGCTTCTACCGAACCATCCACGTCACCCTTAACAATAAGGTTCAATTGTTTGAAATCGCCTATAGCAATACGACGACCAATTTCGTCAAGAGTAATATGTTTTTGAGTTCTTATACCTTGTTCACGTTGTAGTTGGAAACGTTTTGCTGCCAAATCCTTAGCTTCTTTTTCATTTTCCATCACATTGAATGTATCACCTGCTTGTGGTGCACCATTCAATCCCAACAACAATACCGGCGACGAAGGACCTGCTTCTTTTACAATTTGGTTACGTTCGTTGTACATAGCCTTCACACGGCCGTATGTACTACCTGCCAATACAGGATCGCCTACACGGATAGTACCATCTTGAACCAAAATTTTGGCGACATATCCTCTACCTTTATCCAAAGAAGATTCCAAAATTGTTCCTTTGGCACGTTTTTTAGGATTACCTTTCAGCTCTAATATTTCAGCTTCCAAAAGAACTTTTTCCAAAAGTAAATCAACGTTCAAACCTTTCTTAGCCGAAATATCTTGACTTTGATATTTTCCACCCCATTCTTCTACCAATAGGTTCATATTAGCCAATTCTTCCTTAATCTTATCAGGATTAGCAGCTGGCTTATCTATTTTATTTATGGCAAATACAATTGGAACATTAGCAGCTTGTGCGTGGTTGATAGCTTCTACTGTTTGTGGCATCACACGGTCGTCGGCTGCAACAACAATAATAGCGATATCTGTAATTTTAGCACCACGAGCTCTCATCGCAGTAAATGCTTCGTGTCCCGGTGTATCCAAGAATGTGATTTTTCTTCCGTCGTTAGTAGTAACTTCGTATGCACCGATGTGCTGAGTTATACCACCGGCTTCACCTGCTATAACGTTAGAATTACGAATGTAGTCCAACAAAGATGTCTTACCGTGGTCAACGTGTCCCATAACAGTTACAACAGGATTACGCAATATCAAATCTTCAGGACGGTCTTCTTCTTCTATTTCTTGAATAGCATCAACAAGATCGGCACTAACAAAGTCTACTTGGAAACCAAACTCATCTACAATAAGTTTTATAGTTTCAGCATCCAAACGTTGGTTGATAGATACAAACATACCTACAGCCATACAAGTAGCAATAATTTTTGTTACAGGTATATCCATCATTGTTGCAAGCTCGTTGGCTGTAACAAATTCGGTTACCTTCAATACATTTTTGCTTTCGGCTTCTCTTATTTGTTCTTCTTCGATATGTTGAAGAACATTTTGACGTTTTTCTCTACGGTGTTTAGATGTCTTCGATTTTCCTAGAGGACTCAAACGTGCCAATGTTTCACGAATTTGCTTTTCTATTTCAGCATCATCGATTTCTTGTTTTTTCTTGGTCTTATCTTTTTTGTTTTTATCCTTTAGTTTGGCTTTGTTATTTTTATCTTTTTTGTCGCCTTGTTTGTTTTGAGCTTCTTTGTTTTGAGCTTCTTGTATCGAAACCTCATTCAAAGATTCTTTCTTCAAACGTTTGCGTTTTTTCTTTTTCTTTTCTTCTTGCGAAGCAGCAGCACCCTCTGCCTTAGCTTTAGCAGCATTATCTACCTTAGCTTTTGGCTTGTCGAACTGTGAAAGATCTATCTTAGATATCACTTTTGGACGTTCCAATATCTTATAGTCTGTCTTTATGAATTCAGGTTCTTTTTCCTTAACAGGAGCAACAACTTGAACTTCCTCTTCCTTAGGTTCCGGTTTCACCTCAGGCAATTCTGGTTTCACTTCGGCTTCTTTCTTTGGCTCATTAGCTTTCTTATTAGCCTTAGCCTTCATTTCTTTTTCAGCCTTAGCTTTTTCTTCTTTCTTTAGCTTTTGAGCTTTTTTCTTTTCAGCTTCTTTCTGAATTTTCTTTTCGTTACGCTCTTGTTCGCGTTCTTCTTTGGTTTTCTTGTCGGGACGACTCTTTGTGTTTATCGAATCCAAATCTATTTTATCTACTATACGTAGTTTAGCATTAAATTTTTCATCATTGTCGCTCGACACTTTAGCCTGAATAGTTTGAGGAACAAATTCCGGCTTTTTAGGTTGTTCCACTACAGGAGCTTCCTCCTCTACTTTTTCAGCTTTTTTGTCAGAAGTAGTAGCAGCTGTTTCGGTATAGTCTTTTACAACTACATCATCATTTTCTTCCTTGCGGTCGTTCTTTTTAGCATTAGATGCATTATTTTTTAGTTTCTGATTTTTTATTGGCGAAACTATCTCTATCTTATCGGCATTTTCTCGGCTTTCTTTATCGGCTTTAAATGCTTTTGACAACAATTCATACTCTTCAGATGATATTTTTGCATTAGGATTACTTTCTACGTTGTAACCCTTCTTGCTCAAAAGCTCTACCATTCGGGTTACACTTACATTTAATTCTTTTGCAACCTTGCTTAGCCTGATATTTTTTACTTCTTCTGACATAATTTATTTATATGTTATATGTATAAATTTATAATACATCTCTTCTTTTAATCTGCAACGCATTTCTACGTTGCACTATTCTCTTGTCTATTATCTTCTCGGCATACCTATTTGTTTGAGCCGAGTGTGCACCTATTTCACAATAGTACTATTCTTCGAACTCTGCTTTTAAAATATCCAATACAGCAGTTATCATTTCTTCTTCTAGCTCTGAACGTTTCAACAATTCTTCCGGCGACAATGCTAAAACACTTTTTGCTGTATCGCAACCTATTTTTATAAGTTCGTCGATAACCCATTGTTCTATTTCATCAGAAAATTCGCGAATATCCACATCGTCAAAATCTTCGTCGGTATCACGATAAACATCTATTTCAAATCCTGTTATCTTGCTGGCCAATTTTATGTTATGACCACCTTTACCGATAGCCAACGATACTTCTTCCGGTTTCATAAAAACTTCTGCACGTCCTTCTTCTTCCAATACTTTTATCGAAGAAATCTTGGCTGGATTCAACGCTCGTTGGATAAACAATTCGCTATTTGTTGTATAGTTGATAACATCGATATTTTCGTTTCTCAACTCTCTAACAATGCTATGAATACGTCCACCCTTCATACCCACGCACGAACCTACAGGATCGATACGGTCGTCGTACGATTCTACTGCAACTTTAGAGCGTTCGCCCGGTGCACGCACTATTTTCTTGATAGTAATCAAGCCATCGTATATTTCAGGAACTTCCGATTCTAACAAGCGTTCCAAAAATACAGGAGCTGTTCTAGACAACAATATCACCGGTGTATTATTATTTTTGTATTCTACCTTAAGCACAACAGCTCTGATAGTGTCGCCTTTACGATAGCGGTCGGCTGGTATTTGCTCTGTTTTAGGCAATATAAGCTCTATTTTGTCTTCGTCTAGTATCAATATTTCTTTGTTCCATACTTGATACACTTCGCCCACTACTATTTGGCCTATTTTTTCTGTGTATTTTTGAACCATCAACGATTTTTCATAGTCTTGAATTTTCGACTTCAAGTTCTGACCTATCGCCAATATTTCTCTACGACCAAAATCCACCAATCGTATTGGCTCAGACAATTCTTCTCCAACTTCGAAGTCAGATTCTATCTTTACTGCTTCAGAGTAAGCTATCTGAAATCTTTCGTCTTCAAGTTCATCGTCCTCAACAATCATTCTTGTTCGGAATATCTCTAAATCGCCCTTATCTATATTTACAATAACTTCAAAATTTTCGTCACTACCATAACGTTTTTGCAAGGCATTGCGAAATACCTCTTCCAAAATACGCATTAATATTTCTCTATCAATGTTTTTAAACTCCTTAAATTCCGAAAAGGATTCTATCAAATTTAATGTTTCCATAACATTACGTTTAGAATTTTATCACTATTTTTGCTATTTTTATCTGCTCATATTGGCATTCGAACGCATCCGAAACACCTTCTTTCTTTTGTTTTTTGGTTAGTTCCAATTTAAGAACTATTTTCTCGTCGGTAGCTTCCATCAAAACACCCTCTTTCACTTCGCCGTCCATGGTTTCTACCTTCAACGATCTACCAACGTTCTTTTTGTACTGACGTAACAATTTCAGTGGAGAGTCCAACCCTGCCGATGCTACATTCAGCTCAAAATCTTCTTTTTCGCGATCCAAATTACCTTCAATATGACGACTAAGTTCTATACAATCGTCTATATTTATACCATTATCGCCATCAATAGACACATTGATGCGATTGTCTTTAGACACATGCAAATCTACCAAAAACTTGTCTGTTCCGTCTAAAACTTCGCGAATTAAGTCTAATATTTCTACTTTATCTATCATTTCTCAAACTAATAAAAGAGGGGACTTATGCCCCCTTCCTTTCTTTATATTTTGTTTTGCAAAGTTACGAATTTTATTTGAATTATAATGATTTATCAACAAAAAAAGTACTATATATCATACATCATATTTGATAATATACTAAGTATCAAAACAATTAACATCAAAAAAATATTTACCTTTCTACATAAATATTTATAATAAAACTAGCATTTACAGTCTGTATCTATCACTTTTTTAGCGTTTTTTTATGTGTATTTTCATATAGCATAACACATTACCTATCTCTATACGCTTTTTCTAAAGCGATGCTTACCACCTAAAAAAAAATAAGGCTGCATTAGAAAAACACAGCCCTATTTCGTCATTGTTTATTTTATTTATTCTTCTTCTTTTGCCGACTCTTCGTCTTTCTTGCCTTTTGCTTCTTCGTTTACTATTTTCAACTTAGCTTCCAACAAGGCTATCTGTTGTCTGGCCGATTGCATTTTCTTTTCAAACTCTTCTTTTAGAAGTGTAGCTTGTTTAGAATTTGCCAAGAATCCCAAATTGTTTTCCCATAGTATCAAGTCCGATTTCAATTTTTGAATCTTGTCTTGCAATTCTCTTTTTTCTTCCGAAACAAATTTTCCTACATCACCTTTCGAAATACTTTTCAATTTTTCTCTATACTGAGCTTCTTGAGTTTCTCTTACAGATATTTTCAATTTTTCGAAGTGTGCGTTTATTGTATCTCTAAATTCTTTTTGCAATACTTCTTTTTCTGCAATAGGCACAAATCCTATTTCTACCCATTGGCGTTGGAAGTCTTTTATAACAGCCAAGTTTTGGTTTTTATCTTCTCCAAACTCAAATTGTTTCACTTGTTCTATTATAGCTCTTTTCTTGGCCAAATTTTCAGTTTCTTCGCTCTTTATGCTCGAATAGTACTCAGCCTTGCGTGCAAAGAACTCATCGCATGCCGAACGGAATCGCAACCAAATTTTATCCGATTGTTTGCGAGGCACCGAACCTATCTTCTTCCACTCTTCTTGTAGTTTCAACAAGTCGTCGGTAGCACGTTTCCAGTCGTCGCGTTTGGCTATAGCTTCGGCTTGCAAACACAAATCAACTTTCAAATTGTAGTTGTTGGCTTGTTCGCCTTTTAGTTTTTCAAAGTGTTCTTTCTTAGCTTCGAAAAACTTATCCAACATCGATTTAAACTTGGTCCATATTTCTTCGTTCACTTCTTTAGGAACAGGACCTATAGTTTTCCAAATCTTCAATAGTTCGTTTAGTTCGTCGGTAACTTCGTTCCAAGCATTTACATTTTCCAATGGTTTGTTTACCAACTCTTCGGCTTTTTCGCAAAGTGCATTTTTTGCAAGCAAGTTTCTATCAAACTCATCTTTGCGTTGTTCGTAAAATTCTTTTCTACGATTTTCTATTTGGTCGGCGGCATTGCAGAAACGCGCCCATATTTCTTCATTTTTTTCCGATGGAACAGGGCCTATTGTTCTCCATTGCTCACGATATTGTTGCAATTTTTTATAGCTTTCAGATATCGATTCTTCTACTATAAGTTCTTCTACCTTTTCGCAAAGCTCTATCTTTTGTTCCAAATTGCGTTTCAAATCCAACATTCTCAACTCTCTGTTGATTCTTACTTTGTTGAAGAATTTTTCGATAAGGAAATGATAGCTTTGCCACAAATTGTTGGCTTCGCCACGTGGCACTTCGCCTATTGTTTTCCATTTTTCTTGCAATGCAGAAAAATCGTCGTATGTTTTCTTTAATGTATCTTCACTATCAAGCAGTCTGCGAAGTTCTTCCAACAATTCTTGTTTTTTCTCCAAGTTTCTTTGTTTTATGGCTTCTTGCTCTTCTTGATGTTTTTGACGTCTGTCGCGATATTTATTTACGCATTTCTTGTATTCATCTACCACACGGTCGTCGGCAGGTTGATACTCTTCTTTGTTTCCGCCGGCTGCAATAAATGCTTCATATTGTTCGGCTTGATATTTCTTTGTCAAGTCGGTAAATGTACTGCGTATCGATGCCACTCTGTTTTTTATCTTCAAAATGTCATCGTTTAGTAGTTCTTTTAGTGCTTCTACCAATGCTTCTCTTGTATAGGCAGAATAGTCTACTACAGGTTCTTCAAATTTTTCGTCCGAAACTGTTTGTTCGGATTCTACTGTTTGCATCTCATCTGCTACTGTTGCAGAATCTAATTTTGGTTCTTCAGTCGAGGTCATCTCAACTTTTTGTTCAACTTCATTCAACGAAGTTTCAGAATTCATAATACTTTCGTTTAGTTCTTCCATGTAATTTTAATTTTAGAAATCCCTCTTTCACAACACTTTGCAAAAGATTTGACTAAGTTTTCTCTGTTTTAAATACTTTGCAAAGCTACACACTTTTTTTTATAGAACAAATGATGATGGCATTTTTGTTGCATTTTTTTTTCAAAGTTTGCTCCCTCTATTTATCAAAACACACTTTATCAACTATATAACAGATATACAAAACCCTAAAAAAATTATCGTCGCCACATCTCCGACATACACTTTTCGAACATCCGCCGCCCTCTCCTACCTGCCAACTATATTATAGCTTTTCCAAAAACCTTTTGCACCCACTTTTGTTGTATTGGCATACAACACCCAACACTACAAAACTATGAAAAATAAATTGCTACAACGCTTAGAAAGCTCAAAAAAAATAGTCCGATTTTGGTGGACATCTTCCCTATTGGGAATTTTGATGATTATAGTTGGCATCGTCATGATGCTGGTTCCCAATATCAGCTACCTGGTTTTGTCCGGCATCGTGGGGGTAGTGATATTTGTGTCGGGAATAAACAATTTGGCCTTAGCATCAAATTCGCACAATATCTTTACCGGCAAAGTATGGATTTTTGCCAACGGGATAATAGAAATTCTTTTAGGCTTTATACTTATGTTTAGCATATCTATTGCCGAAATCATTTTACCCATTCTTCTAGGTTTTTGGATATTATTCAAAGCCATAAACATAATAGGTGTAAGCGACGATATGAACCTGATGGAAATTCCGGGTGCAGGATGGACTTTGCTATTGGGAATACTAACACTGATATGTGCTTTTATCGTCATATCCCAACCCCTTATTTTTGGCGAAGAAATAGTAGTGATGTGGAGCAGCATTGCATTGATAATACTCGGAGTAACAATGCTTATCCATTCGATACGACTAAAAAATATCCACAAACACTTCGACGACTAACCGATTGTATCGAAGTCCACGACAACTACTCATCCATTGTCTGTTATACTCAAAATGTAATGTAGTAATGTAGTAATATTTTGGGCCTAACAGACTACGAGACTACAAGTCTACGAGTGGCTACCGCCCTACTTGTTAGCTATTGGCCGGCTTCGCCCTATCAGCAATTCCGTTAATCCGTAGATCCATAATTCCGGCTACTACCCTACTAGTTGTCTCGTTGACTTGTAGTCCGGGCGTAACCAAAACCCGTTGTCTCCCTGTTGGAATGTAATGTTTTGGGCTTCGAGCAACGAGCTTGAGCAGTGAGCCGATATCACCCACCACAAACCAAACCGCTTACTTCCTTTTGCTTACGACTTTTGCCTTTTGTCTGGCAATACCTAACGGATTCTGACATTCCAAAGAACACTGCTATCTGAAAGTGGACAACTGCACTAAAAAAAACGATGATTGAAAACAGCCGTTATCCGGAATCGAAGGTTGAGGCAGCAAACAATGCCAAATAGCCAACAGATAATGGCAAGAATAGAAAAGAATCCGTATTACCAAAGTTGACTATATGAGATTGAGAAGTAGTAGCAACAAGCGAATAGACTGATACACAAATCATCAAGAATATCAGAATCATTACTATCATTGTTTATAATTACATTTTTGATTGTTCCCCAGTCAATTACACAGATATGGCAATTGTTGAAATTGTATTGCAAAGATACAACTTTTTTTCGAGTGAACGCAAAAATGTAGCCTACACTTTCCTACACAATTCCTACACTCTGACATTCAAGCTATTAGAAAATAGCCATACACGAACGATACACAAAACTTCACGAAAACTTCACGAATAATCGACATAAAATTGACGATATACCGTGAAGCAAACGACACCCGGGTATGAAACAAACGACAGTATATCATCATTTTAGCACACACATCTACTCGAAAAAAGTAAGTCCATACAGAAAATTTTATTACATTATTACATTACTGTAAAAAAGAGCGACTATATGTGATAAAATGCCACTTTTTGAGATAAATAATTGATTTACAATATAATAAAGAATAATTATATAGTATTATACGTATATATATATTAATATCTATATTAATATATATATACTAATATAATATATATATTGATTTAACACACACATATTCAATCGATTAGTATAAATATTGATTTTTTGCATATTATGTGCACTCTTTTGTAATGTAAAAATGTAATAATGTAATAATGTAATGTGAATTTTGAACTTTTTGTCTACACACTGATTTTCAGTATGTAAATAAAAAATGAGTTCTGTAATCTACAAAACTCATCATATTTCTTGTTTTATCCTTCAAATTCGGAGTTGTTGCTATCTCCGGTTATCGTCGGAATGGTAAGGTCAAAATATCCTTCCACAACAGTGTCCGGCCATGGATTTATGGTTATCGTTTACTCCAATCATCACTATACATATTGCCGAAATTGCATTTTCCATTGCTTATCTTTTGGACAAAAAATGTTTTATTTTTTGCTTGTGTATGTGCCAAAAATTTTGTATCTTTGCAATACAATTTCAACAATTACCTCGTAGTGTAATTGACTGGGGAACAATCGAAAAACATATTATTGAGCTATGGAAACAACGCTCACAATATTTATAACATTCTGTTTGTCAGTGGTTTTATTTATAACCAAGCTCTATTGGCCTTTATCAGCAGTTGGCTTTGGTACAGACTTCGTTATCGTACCCTTGCTTTTTATAGCCGAGTCTTTGGCCATGCCTTCCATTTCGGCTTTCAATTCGGGATAACGGCCGGATTTAGGGATTTATGGAATTACGGATCTACGGAGTCACGGAATTATGGAAGCTACGCCAAGACAACGAGACCTTGGCTACGCCAGACTACAAGACAACGAGTCAACGAGACAACGAGTCGGGCGGCAGCCTGAACTATGGAATTACGGATTTACGGAATTATGGAATTACGGAAGCTTTGCCTATACAACGAGTTGTGCGGAGCCTGCCAATAGCTAACAGCCAAAGGCCAACAGATCTTTCTATACACTATATAACAAAATATTACTACATTACTACATTACAAAAAGACATCTATCGACAAACACATTCGTATTTGGCAAAAGAACTCATTAATCAACACTCTTTTTATAAGTTCTGCATTTACACATACTATATGCAAACAACGATATTATTCCAAAACAGCATCAATCTTTTTCCAAATTAATCTGTTATGATATTTTGGTTTGGAAAACGCGCAAATTTCTCGACTAAATAAGTATGTGTCAATATATCAAATCAATACTTTTGCCAAAATATTTTTGCCGAAGCAGCAAGTCTACGCAATATATTGCCGAAAAATAAAAAGTATGTTACGCTTTCGATATTGCGAAATTATTGCTATCTTTGCCTATTCGTAAAAGAAAAACATTTTACAGAAATAGTATGTAAGATATTTATTTATAGAATCTAAATTGAATAAGAATATGAGTAATCTGTTGAAAAAATTGACAAAAACTAGTTTAGTGCTACGCATAGTAATAGGCCTTGTGGCCGGAGCAGTTTTGGGATTGTTAGTACCTTCGGCTACAGCCATAGGTATTCTTGGCACCCTGTTTGTTAGTGCATTGAAAGCAATAGCACCCGTATTGGTGGCAGTATTGGTAATGGCTTCTATAGCCAAGGCCAGCAGCAAGTTGGGCAGCCGCTTTCGCAATGTTATATTCAGATATCTGCTAAGTACGTTTATGGCAGCGTTGTGTGCCGTGGTGGCCAGCATGTTGTTTCCGGTAAGCCTACAACTTAGCGATACTCCAACTACTACAGACTCTACTGCATCGTTGGCAGATGTGTTTAGCAATTTGCTTACAAATATGGTAGCCAATCCTATTTCGTCTATCACCAATGCCAATTATATAGGAATATTGTTTTGGGCAATATTGATGGGTATTGCTTTGAAAATGATTGCAAGCAAAGAAACAATATCTGTTATTCAAGATTTGTCGGAAGTAGTATCGCAGATAGTTAAATGGGTTATACAATTTGCACCTTTCGGAATATTGGGACTTGTGTTTACTACAGTGTCTACCAACGGAATAGAAGTATTCACCACCTATGGCCACCTTTTAATGTTGCTTGTAGGATGTATGTTGGCCAACACCTTTATCTTCAACCCTTTCATTTCGTTTTTAATGATAAAAAAGAATCCCTATCCCCTACTATTTACATGTTTGAAAGAAAGTGGACTGAATGCCTTTTTCACAAGGTCGTCGGCTGCCAACATACCCATCAATCTTGCATTGTGCAAAAAACTCGGCCTCGACGAGGACTTTTATTCCATAAGTATTCCACTTGGTTCTACTATCAATATGGATGGTGCTGCTGTTACCATCACTGTGTTTTCGCTTGCCGTAGCCCACTCGTTGGGTATCGAAGTCACATTTGCTTCAGCCATATTCCTTAGCATTATAGCCACACTAGGTGCTTGCGGAGCGTCCGGAGTAGCCGGAGGATCGCTATTGTTGATACCTATGGCATGTTCGTTTTTCGGCATAGGCAACGATGTGGCAATGCAGGCTGTTGCGATAGGTTTTATAGTAGGTGTTATTCAAGATTCGGTAGAAACTGCTCTTAATTCTAGCGGAGATGTATTTTTTACTGCTTCGGTAGAGTATCAAAATCGTCTAAAAAAAGAAAAATAAGAAAAAAACGAAAAAAATATTTTGCACAAAAAAAGAAAGACAAAAAACAATTTTTATCGAATTTTGGTGCAAAAATTCGCATTTTTACACTTTTTCGCTGTATATCATTATAGCACAGAAAAATACATGGTTTTTGCGATAGTTTTGCAACATTTTTGCAATTCTGCCGCAAATTGTATAAACACCTATTCGAAAATGCCTCTCGATACCTTATTTTTATTCTCTCGAGAGAACAATCCTCACCCTCAACACCAAACTCACGCACCCTATCTCAGAGTCCAAACCAAAATATTAAACACTGATAATGAAACAACTAAAAACACGATTACAATATAAAAAGGAATAAAAAAAAGAGAGAAAAGTTTTCTTTTCTCTCTTAGTACCCGGGGCCGGGATCGAACCGGCACGAGTGTAACCTCATTGGTTTTTGAGACCAACGCGTCTACCAATTCCGCCACCTGGGCATTTGTTTTTGGGCTGTCTTTTGCCTCATTTGCGATTGCAAAATTACGAACATTTTTTGAATTGACCAAATAAAAAATGATTTTTTTTTCGCAGAATGAAAAAAAAGTAGTAATTTTGCAAAGTCAAATATCAATAAAAAATGCAGTTAGACTCTAAAAATCAGGTATGTATATTTTCGGGACGTGCTACAGAAAAATTAGCACGCCGAGTAGCCGAAAAATATGGTAGCGAATTGGGAAATTCGGTAGTATTTCAGTATGCCGATGGCGAATTTCAGCCATCTTTTGAGCAAACTATTCGCGGAAGAAAGGTATTTATCGTGCAAAGCACTATCCCACCGACAGATAACCTATTTGAACTGTTGATGATGATAGATGCTGCAAAGCGTGCTTCTGCTTTGCAAGTAATAGCAGTAATACCTTATTATGGTTTTGCACGCCAAGACCGTAAAGACAAACCGCATATTCCACTTACAGCTCGTTTGGTAGCCGATATGCTTACAGCAGCAGGTGTGGATAGAGTAATAACAATGGATTTGCACGCCGACCAAATTCAAGGTTTCTTCAAAGTTCCTTTGGATCACTTGTTTGGTTCGTCGTTGTTTATGCCATACATTCGCTCGTTGGATATTCCAACCGAAGATATCTTGTTTGCTTCGCCAGACTTGGGTGGTTCGAGAAGAGCAGGTATGTATGCAAAAACTTTAGGCAACAGCTTTGTTATTTGCTACAAACAACGCAACAAACCTAACGAAATAGGTATAATGAAACTTATAGGTGATGTAAAAGACAAGCACGTTATTTTGCTAGACGATATTATCGACACCGGTAGCACTATGGTTAAAGCTGCTCAGTTGATAAAAGAAAGTGGTGCAAAAACTGTTCGTGCTATGATTACTCACCCTGTATTGAGTGGTGATGCGATTGAAAAAATCGAAAATTCGTGCTTGGAAGAACTTGTGGTAAGCGACACTATTCCATTAAAACGCCCATCTGACAAGATACACGTACTTTCGACAGACTGGCTATTGGCCGAAGCTATTCGCCGCATTGTAAACTACGAATCTATCAACGATTTGTACGAAACAACAATACACCACAAAGGTATAATAGAAAAATTGTAAGAGATTCACATCTCTGAAATTTTTAAATAAAATAATTGTTTAATAAATTAAAAAGTAAAAACGATGAAAATAGTATCGATGAGTGGTTCTCTTCGCGAGAACGTAGGGAAAAAGGATGCTAAAGCATTGCGTCGTCAAGATCGCGTGCCATGTGTAATGTATGGTAAAACTGAACAAGTGTTATTCTCGGTTCCTCAACCAGAATTCAAACCTCTTGTTTTCACTCCAGAAGCTAGTTATGTAGAAATAACTATCAATGGTGAAAAAAGAATGGCTATGTTGAAAGACATAGAATACCACCCAGTTACAGAAAACATTATGCACGCTGACTTCTACGAACTAAGCGATGACAAACCAATCGTAATGTCTATTCCAGTTTATTTGACAGGAACATCTGTTGGAGTTATGAAAGGTGGAAAAGCTGTGTTGAAAATAAAAAGATTGAAAGTAAAAGCTTTGCCTGCTAATATGCCAGAAAGAATCACTTTGGACATTACCAACTTAGATCTTCTTCAAGGTATAAAAGTACAAGAAGTTGCTACTGACAACTTTGAACTATTAGACGTAAAAAGCAGCGTAGTTATCTTCATTAAATCTACAAGAGCTTCGGCAGCTGCTGCAGAAGAAGGAAAAGGCAAATAGTTTATAAAACAATGAACAAAAAAAGAGTCATGACTATCAACACATGGCTCTTTTTTGTTGCTAACCGCTATAATTTTTTTTGACAATGAAATACAAACATATACTATTCGATTTGGACAGAACTTTGTGGGACTTTAAGTCGAACAGCTTTCTTACGTTCAAAGAAATGTTCGATACATTTGATTTAGCTACACTCTGCAACACCGAATTCGAAAAATTTTATGCGGAATACAAAACTATCAATTCTACACTTTGGGACATGTACCGTCGTGGTACTTTGACCAAAGAACTGCTGTATGTAAAACGCTTTTCGCTAACACTGGAACATTTTGGCATAACAGACCATTCGGAATTATCCAGAAAGTTGGGCGACTTCTATGTATTGGAAGGACCTAAAAAAACTACACTAATAGATGGAGCAATAGAGGTGCTAGATTATTTGCTGGCCAAAAACTATCCAATGTACATAGTATCCAACGGCTTTAAAGAGGTGCAAAACGAAAAAATAATAACCTCGAAAATTGATAAATATTTCAAGAAGGTGTATTTATCGGAAGATATTGGAGCACAAAAACCCAACAGAAAAATATTCGATACAGTGGTTGGCGACCTTAAAACAACAGCATCGGAGTGTGTGATGATAGGCGATGATTTTGGTGTAGATATTGAAGGTGCAAAAAATGCCGGTATAGACCAAATATACTTCAATCCCGACCAAAACAACAAACCTTTCGAACCCACTTACGAGGTAAAATCGCTTGTAGAAATATGTTCGATTCTATAATTGCGACAAAGCTTTTTGGGCAAAAAAACTACAATATTATTTTAAAGTTTTTTGACACAACAAAAGCAACACCTGAACAAAACAACTACACTATACAAAGTTTGTAATAAATTGATATGTAACGATTAAATATTTTTTTTCGAAAAAACTAGCGTATATGAGAAAAAATATTTATCTTTGCACAAGATTTATCGATAAGAATGTATCGAATATTTATCCTAGTAAATAGATAGTTAGGCTATATATGGTCGTAACCTGTTTACGAAAGTATGGATATTTTATTTTTCCAAGAGATAAATCGGTTATAAATTTGAATTAAGTAAGGTAACATCACCTTTGATAAGGCTGAACAGTTGAACAAAGATTGTTGTTATCGAATTAAAGAAATAAATACAATAATAAAAAAACAATAATAAACTATGGCAAATTATCGTATAGAAAGCGATTTATTGGGACCACGCGAAGTTCCTGCTGAAGCTCTTTACGGAGTACAAACATTACGCGGTATGGAAAATTTCCACATCAGTGGAGCAAAATTAAGTGACTATCCAAGTTTCATCAAAGGTTTAGCAATTACAAAAAAAGCTGCTGCTATTGCTAACGAAAAAGTTGGAATGGTAACTAAAGAACAATGCGATGCTATCGTGAAAGCTTGTGATGAATTGTTAGAAGGAAAACACCACGAACATTTCCCAGTTGATATGATTCAAGGTGGTGCCGGTACATCTACCAACATGAATGCTAACGAAGTTATAGCTAACCGTGCTTTGGAAATAATGGGAAAAGAACGCGGACAATATGAATTCTGCTCTCCTAACGACCATGTAAACGGTTCTCAATCTACAAACGATGCTTATCCTTGTGGTATTCACATGGCTATGTACATGGAACACTTGGAATTCATCGGACATATCGAAATGGTTATCGAATCTTTGGAAAAGAAAGCTAAAGAATTCGAACGCATTATAAAAATGGGTCGTACTCAATTACAAGACGCTGTTCCTATGACATTAGGACAAACTTTCGGTGGTTTTGCTGCTACTCTTCGTCTTGAAATTGAAAACCTTAAAGCTGCTGCTCAAGAATTCCTAGTAGTAAACATGGGTGCTACAGCTATCGGAACAGGTATTTGCTCTCTTCCAGGATATAGCAAACATTGTATCGACGCTTTGCGCGAAATAACTGGATGGGATATTACTTTGGCTGAAAACTTGATAGAAGCTACTTCTTCTACAGCTTGCTTAGTTCAATATTCTTCTGCTTTGAAACGCTTAAGCATCAGAACTAACAAAATATGCAACGACCTTCGTTTGATGAGCTCTGGTCCTCGTTGTGGTTTACACGAAATCCACTTACCAGAACGTCAACCAGGTTCTTCTATCATGCCAGGTAAAGTTAACCCAGTTATTCCTGAAGTGATGAACCAAATCAACTACAAAGTTATTGGTAACGACGCTTGCATAACTATAGCTGCTGACAACGCTCAACTTGAATTGAACGTTATGGAACCTGTTATGGTTTACTCTTTATTCGAATCTATCGAAATTTTGAGAAACGGTTTCGACACATTGCGTACTTTCTGTATAGATGGTATCGTTGCTGACGAAAAACGTTGTCGCGAATTAGTAGAAGGTTCTATCGGAATCGTTACTATGTTGAACCCAATCATTGGTTACAAACAATCTACTAAAATAGCTAAAGAAGCTGCTGAAACAGGACGTGGTGTTTACGAACTTGTATTGGAACACAATTTATTGACTAAAGAACAATTAGACAAAATATTGGTTCCTGAAAACATGATTGAACCAGTTGAAATTAAATTATAATTATTGACATTTTAGTAATTAATAATTTATATACACAAAAAAAGGATTTCCTCGAAAGGGGAAATCTTTTTTTTATTTAAGCACTACACCTTTACAAAACTATATCGCACTCTATTTGTGCAAAAAATAACATTGGTACGTTTGCTGTTTTGACAGAAATTTATTATCTTTGTAGTTATTTGCAATAATAGTTCAACTAATATATTGCATTGAAAATTAAGAAAAAGAACAAAGAAAAGAACTTTTATAACGATAAAAAAACAAAATATGTCGACAAAATATAATGAATATAAACAGTTAAATCTTGCCCAAATAGGCGATGAAGTTCGCAAATTTTGGGAAGAAAATCAAATCTTTGATAAGAGTTTACAACAAAGCGAAGGTCATCCATCTTTTGTATTTTTCGAAGGACCTCCATCAGCCAATGGTCAACCGGGTATTCACCACGTTATGGCAAGAACTATCAAAGATATTTTTTGTCGATATAAAACACAAAAAGGCTTTTATGTAAAACGTAAAGCCGGTTGGGACACACATGGTCTTCCGGTTGAATTGGGTGTAGAAAAAAACTTAGGCATCACTAAAGAAGATATCGGTAAAAAAATATCTGTCGACGACTACAATCGTGCTTGTCGTGAAGAGGTAATGAAATACAAAGACTTGTGGGACGAACTAACAAGAAAAATGGGGTATTGGGTAGATCTTAACGACCCATATATCACGTTCGAAAATGAATATATAGAAACTTTGTGGTACCTATTGTCCGAATTGTACAAAAAAGGACTTTTATACAAAGGATATACTATTCAACCATATAGCCCTGCTGCAGGTACTGGTTTGAGTTCTCACGAGCTAAACATGCCCGGTTGCTACAGAGATGTTAAAGATACTACATGCACAGCCCAATTTAAAATAGCAGATACAAACAACAAAATTGTAGAAGAAATAAAATCTAAAGCTTCTGCAAATTTTGTCGACAATTTATATATATTGGCATGGACCACTACTCCATGGACTTTGCCATCGAACACCGCTCTTTGCGTTGGTCCTAAAATAGACTATGTAGCTATAGAAACATTCAACCCATACAATGGCAGCCCAATGGTATGCCTACTTGCCAAAGCAAGAGTTGCTGCTTATTTTGATGCAAAAGGCGAAAACGCATCGTTCGACGAATACAAAGCAGGCGACAAAGTGATACCATACAGAGTATTGGCAGAATATAAAGGTTCGGATTTGGTAGGTATATCTTACGAACAATTGTTCCCATGGGTAGACCCGGTTTCGATGGACGAAAACAAAAACATCGAAAATCGCAAAAACGAAGCTTTCCGTGTTATACCAGGCGACTATGTAACTACCGAAGATGGTACCGGTATAGTTCATATAGCTCCTACTTTTGGTGCTGATGATGCTAAAGTAGCAAAAGCTGCCGGCATACCTTCGTTGTTTATGATAAACAAAAAGGACGAAACACGCCCAATGGTAGACCTAAGCGGTAAATTCTGGCTAATGGATGAACTTAATGACGAATTTGTAAAGAATTTCGTTCACATAGATGAATACAAAGCATTTGAAGGCGAATGGGTGAAAAACGCTTACGACCCTCAATTTACAACAAACGGAAAATACGACGAAGTGGCAGCCGGAAAAGCTGAAAATTTGGACGTACGCTTGTGTATAATGCTTAAATCGCAAAACAAAGTATTCAAAATAGAAAAACATACTCACAGCTATCCTCACTGCTGGCGTACCGACAAACCGGTGCTTTATTATCCTCTAGACAGCTGGTTTATCCGTACCACATCGTTGAAAGATAGAATGATTGAACTTAACAAAACTATCAACTGGAAGCCTGAAGCTACAGGTACCGGACGTTTTGGCAACTGGCTTGAAAACTTAGTAGATTGGAACTTGAGTCGCTCACGTTATTGGGGTACTCCTCTACCAATATGGCGTACAGAAGATGGTAAAGAAGAAATATGCATAGGCAGTGTAGAACAACTACGTGCCGAAATAGAAAAATCTATAGTTGCCGGATTCATGAAAGAAAACCCATACAAATCGGCAGACTATAAACAATTTGACCTACACCGTCCATACATAGACAATGTAATACTTGTATCGGAAAGTGGAGAAAAAATGTATCGCGAAACCGACCTTATCGACGTATGGTTCGATAGTGGTGCTATGCCATTTGCTCAATATCACTATATGGGTCAAGAAGGATACATGACCGACAAAATATTCCCTGCTGACTTTATTGCAGAAGGTGTAGACCAAACTCGTGGTTGGTTCTTCACTCTACACGCTATCGCTACAATGATTTTCGACTCTGTGGCATACAAAAACGTTGTTTCGAACGGACTTGTTTTGGATAAAAATGGCAACAAAATGTCTAAACGTTTAGGCAACGCTGTAGACCCATTCGAAACAATAGAAAAATATGGTCCTGATGCTACTCGTTGGTATATGATTACCAACTCTCAACCTTGGGACAACTTAAAATTTGACCTTGAAGGTGTAGATGAAGTACGTCGTAAATTATTCGGAACATTATACAACACTTATAGTTTCTTTGCATTGTATGCAAATATAGATGGATTTACATATAAGGAAGCTGATTTGGATATAGAAAAACGTTCTGAAATAGACCGTTGGATACTTTCTGAACTTAATACATTGGTGAAAAATGTAGATACATACTACAACGAATATGAACCTACTAAAGCCGGTCGTGCAATACAAGACTTTGTTGATGCATATTTGAGCAATTGGTATGTAAGATTGTGCCGTCGTCGTTTCTGGAAAGGAGAATACACCGAAGATAAAATTTCGGCATATCAAACTCTTTACACTTGTCTTGAAACTCTTTCTCGCTTGATGGCTCCGATAGCTCCATTCTTTGGAGAACGCTTGTTCTGCGACTTAAATTCAGTATCAGGAAAGATAAAAGTAGAATCTGTTCACCATGCTGCTTTCCCAATAGCTAACGAAACTATTATCGACAAAGCTTTGGAAGAACGTATGCAATTGGCTCAACAAATATCTTCGATGGTTCTTTCGTTGAGAAAGAAAACCAATATCAGAGTACGCCAACCGCTTGCTAAAATAATGATTCCTGAAAGCAACAGTCATGTAAAATCTCAAATAAATGCCGTAAGCAATCTTATTTGCTCTGAAGTAAACGTGAAAGATATTGAGTTTATGGAAGCTTCAAATAATATTTTGGTAAAACGTATCAAACCTAATTTTAAAACATTAGGACCAAAATACGGCAAGATAATGAAAGCTATATCGGCAGCTGTAGCTCAGTTTACACAAGACGACATCGCAAAAATAGAAAGCACAGGCATCTACAATTTGACAATTGAAAATCAACCTGTAGAATTACTTTTGACAGATGTTGAAATAGCTACACAAGATATTCCTGGCTGGGTTGTTGCAAACGAAGGTAGCCTTACTGTTGCTTTGGATATTACAATTACAAAAGAGCTTAAAGAAGAAGGTATAGCTCGTGAATTGGTAAATCGTATCCAAAACATACGCAAAGAAAGCGATTTCGAAGTTACCGACAAAATCTTAGTAGACTTAGGCTGCAACACTGAATGGAACGATGCTGTAAATAACTATATGGAATATATCTGCTCCGAAACTTTGACAGCTAACTTATCGTTAGTAGATAATATCGATACAGCAGACAAACAAACTATAGAAATTATAGATGGTATTCCTGTTGATATTTGGATAAGAAAAGCCTAATGAAAAACAAAAAAGATAAAATTGTGTTGATAACGGCGGTGCTTACACTGCCGTTATTGGTATTATACAATATATTTAAAATACCATCATTGGCTATAGCATCTTATATAGGATTAATAATACTTACTATATTAATAATTGGAAGAATAATAAAACCATAAAAAAAACTATTTGAATATGATTAGAAAACTGTTTACTTTTATCGTATTATTTATTGGATGTACATTCAGTGTAATGTCACAAAATAGTCTATCGTATAGAGGATTTTCAGGTGGTATGATGATTCATTCAGGAATACTTGAAAGTAGACAGTTTAATATCATATCAGAAAATGGCACTATTGTATCTACCAACAATGTTTCAGGTATGCCTTTTGGTATTGGAGGTTCTGCTCGTTTACATTTTGGAAAACATCTAAGAGTTGGTGGCGAAGGTTATGTTTCAAATCTCCGTTATGGTGTAAAAGGAACAACATCATCTACCAGTTGGGGTGGTATATTGGTCGATTGTATTTGGCAATTTGATAAATGGTGGCCATTTGGTGGCATTTTAGTCGGTGGTGGAGCAGTTGAACATATTGTATTAAACAATGAACCTTCAATAGATTTTATAGTTGAAAACAACGCTGCATACCGAGAATATGCTTTTATGGCAATAGCACCAATGGTGGGTGTAGAATACGCTCTCAACGAAAAAATCCATCTAACATTCAAAATGGACTATGTAATAAACATATCCAATCCTCAAGCCGATTTTCCTTCCGGTCCTCGCTTTTTCCTTGGTTTTATGTTTTATAGGTTGGATGATTAGCTGTATAACAATAAGATAAATACATAACAGAGAATAGACTCTTGCCCAACAACAATATCCCCAAAAGTGCCGAAACTATATGCAGAGTTTCGGCATTTTTTTTGCTATTTCCCTACACCTTACTTCACTACTCACGACTCATTGTTCCGGCAGACACGTCTGATAAACTTCGCCCACTCGACTACAAAACTTCGCAGACATATTCATAAACCTTTGCAGACATATTTACAAAACTATTTTCATGTCTTGAAAATATACTTTCAAGACATGAAAATCTATTTTCAAGCCTTGAAATAATACTTTCAAGGCTTGAAAATAGATTATGAAATAAGCAAAATAAGTTTTATAAATATCTTAATGTATCTTTTTGAGTAATCCAAAGAAGTTTCTGAAGCGTGTCTACCACTCAATGGCGACGTATCCTTTGCTGTGCTACCGGCTGTTTGCCGTTGGCCATTGGTTAAGGACTTGATATGGTGGATACTTGGTGGTGGTGGAATGTTTTTGCCATGGTTGCAAGAGATATTGCTAAAAAAACAATAAAAACCTTGCACTATTCCAAAAATATGTATACCTTTGTAGCTTAATAATCATACATATATATGATATATATTACTGATTATTACTATACTATAAATATTAATTCATAAATTAAAAGTAACATTAAACAAGATGAAAAAGATAATAACACTATTATGCGCAGCGTTATGTGCCAACGTGCTTTGGGCACAAACAACATTTACTGTAGGCAATTTGATTTACACTACCATTAATTCTAATTCGGTTAAAGTATCGGGGTGCTCCGCTTCTGCCACCTCGCTAGTTATACCACCTACGGTAACAGATAACAATAATATAACATACAATGTTACTTCCATTGAAAGTTACGCTTTTCTCTATAACAATAGATTAAATTCTGTAACTTTACCTAATTCCATAACTTATATTGGAGAGTTTTCGTTTTATTGGTGTACTAATTTAGATTCTATTGTAATACCTAATTCGGTTACTACTATTGATGATTATGCTTTTTCTGGTTGTAGCAGTTTAAGGTCCCTTGTGATATCTAATTCTGTTACCACTATAGATGAATCTGCTTTTCATGGTTGTACATCGTTATCTACTGTTACTATACCCAATTCGGTTACCACTATAGGCTTTTGGGCTTTTAGAGACGTAAAACATATTATTTACCATGGCACAGCCTCCGGTAGCCCATGGGGAGCATGGAATATGAATGGATTTGTTGAAAATGAATTTATATATAATGATAGTACAAAAACCACACTTATCGGATATATGGGAGACAATACAAATGTGGTTATTCCTAATGGTGTAATCACTATTGAAAGAGCCTTTTATAAAAATACCAATATCACTTCCGTAATTATTCCTAATTCGGTTACTACTATCGGTAATAATACTTTCTATAGTTGCAGTAATTTAACATCTATAATTATTCCCAATTCAGTTACTTCTATAGGTGAATGTACTTTTTATGGTAGTGGTTTAACATCTATAATTTTATCTGACTCACTTACTTCTATTGGCGAAAATGCTTTTTCAGAATGTACCGAATTAGCATCAATAACTATACCCAATTCGGTTACTACTATCGGTAATAATGCTTTTTTTAAGTGTGAATCTTTATCTAATGTTACTATTCCCAATTCGGTTACTACTATCGGTGATAATGCTTTCCGTAGTTGCATAAATTTAACCACTGTAACTATTCCCAATTCAGTCACTACTATAAATAATGGTGTTTTTAGTAATTGCACATCGTTATCTTCTATTACTATACCAAATTCAGTTACTTCGATAGGTAGTTCATCTTTTAGTTATTGTACATCTTTGTCTACTGTTACTATACCCGATTCGGTTACTTCGATAGGTAGTAATGCTTTTCAAAACGTAAAACATATTATTTACCATGGCTCAGCCACCGGCAGCCCATGGGGTGCATTGATTATGAATAGATTTATTGAAAATGGATTTATATATAGTGATAGTACAAAAGCCACACTTATTTGGTATGAAGGGCATGATACCAATGTGGTTATTCCTAATGGTCCTACTTCTATTATTGGAGCCTTTACTCAGAATACTAATATAACATCTGTTATTATACCCAATTCGGTTACCTCTATCGGTAGCTCTGCGTTTCAAAATTGTACAAGTTTAACGTCCATCACCTTATCAGATTCGCTTAATTCAATAGGTAGTTCTGCTTTTAAAAAATGTACCGGTTTAACTTCCGTAACTATACCTAATTCGGTTACTTCGATAGGTAGCTCTGCGTTTGAAAATTGTACCGGTTTAACTTCTGCTACAATCTCCAACTCGCTCGACTCTATAAATACTTCTTTGTTTAAATATTGTAATACCTTAAACTCTATTACTATACCCAATTCGGTTACTTTTATAGGCAGCTCTGCGTTTGAATATTGTACCAATTTAGAAACTATAATTAATTCCGATTCTCTTATCACTATAGACCAAAGAGCTTTTTATCTTTGTAATCGTTTGGATTCCATAACACTTCCTAACACTCTTATTTCCATCGGCAGACTAACTTTTAACAATTGCACAAGCTTAGCTACTGTTAGAATTCCCGATTCGGTTACTTCGATAGGTAGTAATGCTTTTCAAAACGTAAAACATATTATTTACTATGGCTCAGCCACCGGCAGCCCATGGGGTGCACAGAAAATGAATGGTTTTGTAGAGGAGGGATTTATATATAGCGATAGTACAAAAACTACACTTATCGGATATGAAGGACTCGATACCAATGTGGTTATTCCTAATGGTGTAACCGCTATTGTGGGAGCCTTTTCTCAAGATACCAATATAACTTCCGTAATTATTCCCAATTCGGTTAGAACTATCGGTGCTAGTACTTTTGAAAATTGTAGTAAATTAACATCAGTAATTATTCCCAATTCAGTTGATACTATTGGAGATAAAGCCTTTAAAGGTTGTAGTGGCTTAACATCTATAACCATACCTAATTCGGTTACTTCGATAGGAAATTCTACTTTCAGTGGTTGCAGTGGGGTAATTTCCATAACTATACCAGATTCGATTACTTCGATAGGAAATTCTACTTTTAGTGGTTGCAGTGGGTTAACTTCCATAACTATACCAGATTCGGTTACTTCGATAGGCAATTCTGCTTTTAGTGGTTGTAGTGGCTTAACATCTATAACCATACCTAATTCGATTACTTCGATAGGAAATTCTACTTTTAGTGGTTGCAGTGGCTTAACATCTATAACCATACCTAATTCGGTTACTTCGATAGGAAATTCTACTTTTAGTGGTTGCAGTGGGTTAACTTCCATAACTATACCAGATTCGGTTACTTCGATAGGAAGTTCTGCTTTTAGTGGTTGTAGTGGATTAACTTCGATAACTATACCAAGTAAAGTCAGAGCAATAAGTGATTACACATTTAATGAATGTAACAATCTGACTACTACAAATATCCCCGATTCGGTTAGAACTATTGGTACTTCAGCCTTTAATAATTGTCAGAGTTTGACTTCTATTACTATCCCTGATAAAGTTACTACTTTGGGAGAGTCTGCTTTTGAAAATACAGGTTTAACTTCCATATATATACCCCAATTGGTTACTTCTATTGGCCAAAAAGCATTCTATAATTGTTCAAATTTAACGTCTGTAACTTTTGAGGGATTACCTAATTCCAATTTAACTATTAATGTCGGTGCATATCTTTTTGGCTATTGCTCCAATTTGAGAGAAGTAATAGTTTTAGCTCACTACATTCTTTTGTACAACAATCCTTATTCTATTGTTGATGATTCTTTTAGTAATATACCCGACAGTGTAGTACTAAAAGTACCTTGCTCTCGTTTAAGCAATTATGTAAATTCACCTACCTGGGGAACATTTTTTACTAATATTGTGGGCATGTGTGATAGTGTGGATACTACCATATACGATATTATATGTGCCGGCGAAACATATAACGACTATGGATTTATAGCCACCGGAGCCGGTACTTATTTTGATACATTGCAAGCTGCCAATAATAGCGACAGCATTGTGATGCTAATACTTACCTTAAGCCAACCAAGCAGTGGAACAAATACTATCGAAGCTTGCGACAGCATTACTTGGATAGATGGTATCACTTACACCGAAAGCACCGATAGTGCAATTTATACACTGACTAATGCAGCAGGTTGCGATAGTGTGGTAACCTTACACCTTGCCATAAAACATAGCTCCAATACAATAGACACCTACGAAGTGTGCGACAGCCTTACTTGGATAGATGGTATCACATATTACGAAACAACCAATACTCCTACATATATTTATACTGCTGCCAATGGTTGCGACAGCATAATAACGCTAAACCTTACCATAAACAGCTATCATATAACCGACACCGTTGTGGCTTGTGACAGCTACACTTGGATAGATGGTATCACTTACACCGAAAGCACCGATAGTCCTACACAAACTTATACTGCACTTAGTGGTTGCGACAGCATAATAACATTAAACCTTACCATAAACCATTCGGTATACGACATAGTGATAGATACTGCCATAAACGAATATGTATGGAACGACACTACCTACACCGAAAGCGGTATATATGAATATAGAGGCACAACAGCAGAAGGTTGCGACAGTGTAATAACCCTTATGCTTACCATACAAGAAGTAGGTATCGAGAGTGCAAATGCGTTAAGCAATCTTACATTCTACCCCAACCCCACAAGTGCTACTATCACCTTCAACCGCACGGATATTAAAAAGATAGAAGTATTAGATGCAGTAGGTAGAACCGCGGCAGTATACGAAAACTCACATATAATAGACCTATCCAAACTAAGCAAAGGTTATTATACCATGCGTATAACCACGGCAGAAGGTGTGGCAGTTAGAAAGGTAATCTGCAAGTAAGCAAAATAATCAATATTAGTTATTAGATTATCTAATATATCTTATCAACTTATCCTATATATGTTATTGGCGCAGCATATATAGGATAATTTGTTTTTAGGGAGAAGTGCCACGGCACGTCTGCACGATCGGTGGGAATATTGTTTGGGCGTAAAATATTCGTGGTGTTGGTTTCGGAGTATATGGTATCGGAGTTAGTGCTTTTATAGTTGTTTCCGCATTTTGCTTTCTTTTTGGAATAGGACTTTACGCATGTCGTTTATTGTGGTTATGTGTAGTTGGTTTGCAAAATTAATAAAACTAAACACTCGCAATAAATGCATCCTCTATATGCTTTACTTTTCGCCCTGAGGAATTTAATATTATAGCTATTATATCAAATCGGACTTCTTCAGTTCTATTGTTTTGATTAATATAAGCATTAGCAGCTTGAATATACGATTTTTGTTTTTCACGAGTTACAAACATCTCCGGCTCTCCAAAGAATGATGTTTTACGCGTTTTCACCTCGATAAATACAATCATATTATCTTTTTCTGCTATTATATCGACCTCTTTGTGTCTATAATGCCAATTGGTTGCTAATATCTTATATCCATTTTGCACAAGATATTCTTGAGCAAGGGTCTCCCCTACATTTCCAAATTCATTATGCTCTGCCATATAATTATTATATTATAAAAAAGAGGACAGTTTACACAACTGCCCTCTTTTAATTTATGTACAAAAATATTATTTTTCTTTACCTACTCTTGCACAAATCCATTCACGATTCAAACGTGCAATATTAGAACGTTTAATCAATTTTGGACATTCAGCTTCACAAGCATAAGTGTTTGTACAGTTACCGAAACCAAGTTCGTCCATTTTTTCAACCATTTTTTGAACGCGGTTAGCAGCTTCCACTTTACCTTGAGGTAACAAAGCTAAGTGAGAAACTTTAGCACTTACGAACAACATAGCTGAAGCATTTTTACAAGCAGCTACACAAGCACCACAACC
This sequence comes from Bacteroidales bacterium, assembly GCA_017561155.1. Classification (GTDB taxonomy): domain Bacteria; phylum Bacteroidota; class Bacteroidia; order Bacteroidales; family P3; genus HGM05376. Next base: position 45,946 of record JAFZDP010000015.1, read on the forward strand.
AATACATTCTGCAGCATCCATAGCTTTATCAGCTTTGTCTTTTGATACAAGTATTGAGTTTGCATCAGGCACACCACCTGTCGATACGGAAACGTATCCACCAGCTTGTATTATTTTATCGTAAGCTGTACGGTCTACAACCAAGTCGCGGATTACAGGGAAAGCTTTAGCTCTCCATGGTTCAATCCAAATAGTTTCACCATCTTTAAATTTACGCATGTGTAATTGGCAAGTAGTTACACCATCATCATTTCCGTGAGGACGACCATTGATGTACAAACCACACATACCGCAAATACCTTCACGACAATCGTTGTCGAAACAAACAGGGTGAGCTATTTTGTTTGAAATTAAACTTTCGTTCAAAATATCCAACATCTCCAAGAATGAACAATCTGAAGATATGTTTTCTACTTTATATGTCTCGAAGCGTCCTTTTGCCTTAGCATTTTCTTGACGCCATATTTTTAATGTAAAATTCATAATTACTATCTGTTTTCGCTTCTTTCATCAAACTATATTGTCTTCCGAAAGAAATTGTCTATTATTTATAATTACGTTGTTTGATTTCGATATCTTGATATACCAAAGGTTCTTTATGTAATGTTTCGTCTTGGTTGTGTCCTTGATATTCCCAAGCAGCAACATACATATAGTCGTTGTCGTTACGAAGAGTTTCACCGTCTTCTGTTTGGTATTCTTCGCGGAAGTGTCCACCACAAGATTCGTTACGATGATAAGCATCTTTTGCCATCAATTTTGCTAATTCAAAGTAATCAGCAAGACGAATAGCTTTTTCCAATTCAGGGTTCATAGAATCTGCAGTTCCTGTTATTTGAACATCTTTCCAGAACTCTTCTTCTAGTTCTTTTATCAAAGTCAAACCTTTTTGTAATCCTTCAGCATTACGTCCCATACCTACATAATCCCACATAATCAAACCAAGTTTTTTGTGGAAGTGGTCAACTGTTTTAGTACCTTTTATCGACATCAATCTGTCTATACGTTGACGTACATTTTCTTCTGCTTGGTCAAATTCTGGAGAATTAGCTGATACTTTTCCACTGTAGATTTCATCAGCAAGATAATTTTGTAAAGTGTATGGCAATACGAAATAACCATCAGCTAAACCTTGCATCAAAGCAGAAGCACCTAAACGGTTAGCACCGTGGTCTGAGAAGTTAGCTTCACCAGCTGCAAATAATCCAGGTATAGTTGTTTGTAATTCATAGTCAACCCAAATACCACCCATAGTGTAGTGGATAGCAGGATAAATCATCATTGGAGTTTCGTATGGATTAACAGCAGTAATTTTTTCGTACATTTGGAAAAGGTTTCCATAACGAGCTTCAATAACATCACGTCCTAGACGTTGGATAGCTGTAGAGAAATCTAAGAATACAGCTAAACCAGTGTTGTTAACACCATATCCAGCATCACAACGTTCTTTAGCAGCACGAGATGCTACGTCGCGAGGCACCAAGTTTCCGAAAGCAGGATAACGACGTTCCAAATAGTAGTCACGGTCTTCTTCTTTAATTTCGGTTGGTTTCAAAGTACCTTTACGAAGTGCTTCAACATCTTCTTTCTTTTTAGGAACCCAAATACGTCCATCGTTACGCAAACTTTCACTCATAAGAGTAAGTTTAGATTGGTAATCACCATGAACAGGGATACAAGTTGGGTGAATTTGAACGAAGCAAGGGTTAGCAAAGTATGCACCTTTTTTGTGGCAACACCATTCTGCTGAACCATTAGAGTTCATAGCATTTGTAGAAAGGAAATAGATATTACCATAACCACCTGTTGCCAAAACTACAGCGTGAGCAGCATAACGTTTGATTTCACCAGTAGTAAGGTCGCGAGCAATAATACCACGAGCTTTACCATCAACTACTACAAGGTCTAACATTTCGTGACGTTCGTGTAGTTTTACAGTACCACGAGCTATTTGATGACTTAATGCTCCGTAAGCACCCAAAAGCAATTGTTGTCCAGTTTGACCACGAGCATAGAATGTACGCGATACTTGTGCTCCACCAAACGAACGGTTGTCTAACAATCCACCATATTCACGAGCAAAAGGAACTCCTTGTGCCACACATTGGTCGATAATATCATTACTTACTTCTGCCAAACGATATACGTTAGCTTCGCGAGCACGATAGTCACCACCTTTGATTGTATCGTAGAACAAACGACCTACGCTATCACCATCGTTTTGATAGTTTTTTGCAGCATTGATACCACCTTGTGCAGCGATAGAGTGTGCACGACGTGGACTATCTGATATACAGAAAATATCAACATTGAAACCCATTGCTCCCAAAGAAGCAGCAGCTGATGCACCTGCCAAACCTGTTCCTACTACGATAACGTCTAGTTTGCGTTTGTTTGCTGGGTTTACTAATTTTTGATTAGCTTTATAATTTGTCCATTTCTGTGCTAATGGACCTTCAGGTATTTTAGAATCTAATGTATTCATATTAATATGTTTCTCCTATTTAATTGATTAAACAAAGAACATTATATATACAGGTACAGCTGCAAAACCTAATGCAATAATTATTGCATAAACCCAGCTGAAACCTTCAATAAATTTGTTGTATTTATTGTGGTTCAAACCTAATGTTTGGAACGCCGATTGCATAGCATGTATCAAGTGGAATGCCAATGCTACGAACAATATAAGATAGATAACTGAATATACTTTGTTTCCAAACAATTCGAATGCCATATTGTAGAAATCTGGTTCTATTCCTTCTACTATTCCTTCTACTGGTTTAACATCTTCGGCAGATAGGTTGCGTATCCATTTCATATCGTCAGAATACAATCCTTCAGATTCTGCTTTTATCATCAAACCTTGTACTGCTTCCATTTCTGTTTGGAATGTTGCCATTTCTTCAGGACTCAATTTTCCTTGAGTGTAGGCCATGTATTTAGCTTGTAGTTCAGACGACGATAAAGCATGTTCTGTTTGAATCATGTATTTACCTTCTACCAAACCTAATTTTACGAAATAGAAGTTTACGAAGTGTAATGCCAAGAATACAAATACCAATCCACCTGTCCATATCATAGTTTTTGACATAGCAGATGTTTTAGATTTGCTTGGTTGGTGATAACGTACAGGACGTGCTTTCCAGTTTTGGATTTGCAACGCTACTGTAATAATAATATGGGCAATCAAAGCTGCGAAAAGTACTACTTCGAATACTTTAATAATGTAGTTTGTTCCCATAAAGTTACATGCGATAGAGTACCATTCCCCATCGTCTGGGCGTAGCAAACAAAGATTTATACCCATGTGTACTAATAAGAACACCAATAGGAACAATCCTACACATGCTACAAGAATTTTTCTGCTTATTGAAGCAATCTTTGGTAAGTTCATGTTTTTTTGTTTTTTAATTAATTAATTATTTATTTTACTTTATTATTATTTTCCGCCAAATTCCATCAAGTAGGTCTTTATAAACTCGTCTATCTCTCCATTCATAACTGCTGTAACATCTGATGTTTGATAGTTGGTACGATGGTCTTTTACTCGTCTGTCATCAAACACATAACTTCTTATCTGCGAACCCCACTCTATCTTTTTCTTGCCTGCTTCCAATTTCATCTGCTCTTCCATACGATGTTTCAACTCTCTTTCGTACAATTGAGAACGCAACAATCGCAATGCTTTCTCTTTATTCTTGGGTTGGTCGCGAGTTTCGGTATTTTCTATCAATATCTCTTCTTCTTCGCCTGTATAAGGGTCTTTGTATTGATAGCGTAAACGTACTCCACTTTCCACCTTATTCACGTTCTGACCACCTGCTCCACCACTACGGAATGTATCCCAACTAAGTCGCGATTGTTCTACAACAACCTCTATACTATCGTCGATAAGTGGTGTAACAAATACCGATGCAAACGATGTCATTCGCTTGCCTTGTGCATTGAAGGGACTGACCCTTACCAAACGATGCACACCATTTTCGCCTTTCAAAAAACCGTATGCAAACTCGCCTTCTATCTGTAAGGTAGCTGATTTTATACCTGCTCCTTCGCCATCCAACACATTACTTACAGTAACTTTATAATTATGAGCTTCTGCATAACGAACATACATTCGCATCAACATCTCTGCCCAATCTTGGCTCTCTACGCCGCCTGCTCCCGAGTTTATGTTCAATACTGCATCAAATCTATCCGATTCGCCTCGCAACATATTCTTAAACTCCAACTCCTCTATCACCTTGGTGGTATCGTCTATCTGTACCATCAACTCTTCTTCGGTGATTTCGTTGGCATCAAACAGTTCCCACATCAAACTCAAATCATCGCAACTTGCCGATACTTGGTCAAAGGCATTTGTCCACGCTTTTTTTGTTTTTATTTCTGCCAATATTTTTGTAGCACTTTTAGGGTCATCCCAAAATGTAGGTGACTCTGTTTGCTTCTCTTCGGTTGCTATTATTGTTCGCAAATTGTCTATGTCAAAGAAACCTCCTTAACGACTCTCTGCGTTGCTCAAGACTCTTTATCGTTTCCTGTACAGTCATTTATATATTTTAGTTTAAACCTATAATGTACCTATATACAATACATTATGTTACTATTGCTTTCTCTGTAAAGTTTACAAAATTACGCTTTTTTCTCGACAAATACACACTTTAATGCTAATATTAATAAACTTTACACTTTTACCCACTACACTTTCAACGTTTCTTTTATCGATAACAATTTGTTTATTAATTAAATACTATATTATATCGTTTAATTTATTAATATAATAATGTGTATATATTTATACTATTCGTCCGATATTTCAAACACAAAATTCCGATAAGCAGAAAATACATTTGCTCTGCTCAAAAATCCGATGTAATTATTTTCTTCGTCGGTAACTACAAGGTTGTATTTATCGCTGAGTCTGTATTTCTTCACCACATTGTACATCGAATCTGTTATATACACCCTGTCATCATCAGACATCTTGTGCATCAAATCGTTAACCGTATAGTTGTCGTAGTTTTCAGGGTGAAATATCAGGTGACGTATATCATCAAGCACCACAACGCCCAAAAACTTGTCATCTTCGTCCAACACAGGGAATATATTTCTTGAAGTGTTCTCGATGGCACGTATCAAATCCAACATCTTATCACCATCTCTCATAATGGTAAAATTGGTTTCGATAAGGCGTTCCATATTCATTAATCTCCAAGCAGATTTGTCTTTATCGTGTGTAAGCAAATCGCCGTGTTTTGCCAATTTTTTCGTGTAGATAGAATGTTTTTCAAACGGATAAACAGTCATATACGATACAGCAGAGGCAATCAAAAGCGGTGCAAACAACTGATAACCACCTGTTATTTCTGCTATTAGGAATGTAGACATAAGTGGTGCGTGCATTACGCCTGTCATTACTGCTGCCATTCCCACCAATGCAAAATTTGCGGTAGACATCTGTGCTATGCCCAACTCGTTTATCAATGTAGCAACGAAAAATCCGCTAATACCACCCAAGAACAACGACGGACCGAACGTCCCCCCCACTCCACCACTGCTTGTGGTGACTGATGTTGCGATACCTTTGAGCAATATCACTGCAAACAACAGCAACATACACACCCATGTTTGGGATTGGAACTGACTGAAAATACTGTTGCGAAACAATGGGTCGGTGTTGCCATGCAACAATCCGCTTAACGCTTCATACCCCTCGCCAAACAAAGGTGGAAATATAAATATAAGCACTCCCAATACCACACCACCTATAAGTACTTTGAAATACTGCTTGTTAATCTTTGAAAATTTACCCTCGATAAAACTGATTATGCGAAGAAAATAAACCGACACAAAACCACAAAACAACCCCAACAACACAAAATAAGGTATCTGATTGATGGAGAATTGTTCCTTTACGGCAAAAGCAAATTGCACACCATTCCCCATAAAGAAATATGCTATCACAGATGCTGATATTGACGCAATAAGCAACGGAATAGCAGCAGTCATCGTAAGGTCGAACATAAGAACTTCCAACACAAAAAGTATACCTGCAATGGGTGCTTTGAAGATACCTGCTATAGCACCTGCTGCTCCACACCCCAACAACAATATTACGTTTTTCGAGTTCAGATGAAAAAATCTACCAATATTGCTACCTATGGCACTGCCTGTGGTTGCAATGGGTGCTTCCAATCCCACACTACCCCCAAATGCAACGGTAAGTGTTGATGCTATCAGACTGCTATAAGTGTTGTGAAATGGTATCTTACCTTTTTTTCGTGATATGGAGTAGAGAATATTTGGTATTCCATGACCAATGTTTCCTTTTATAATATACTTCAAAAACAGTATGGTAAGCAATATCCCTATCGATGGATAGATAAGCATTAATATATTACCACCCACTACATTACTCCAACTTGCATCGGAAATAAGCATATAAGTGTCGTGCACCAAATTTTTTAGCACCACTGCCGCAAAACCCGACAATATACCAACCACTATACTCAATATAATAACAAATTTCCGTTCAGGAATATTTCTCAAACGCCACTTTAGAAAATCTTTCTTTATATATCGTAGTTTTTTCTTCATAATAACATACCTCTATTATCGTTGATTTATAATCACTTAAATCAATTTTATCATTACATGTATTAACATTACAGAATAGCAAAATTACACATTTTATTCGTTTCTGCAACTACAATTTCTTTCTCCACATCAACAGTTTGTTGTTCATTAAAATATATATAGTGGGTTACCCTGATTACCATTTGAAGAAAGAGGTATAAAAAAGTTGAAAAAGCACTAACTAATAACTACAAACAAAGAAAAACGTCACCAGCGTTACCATCGTCACCACCGACACCTCAAATGTTTTTTTGCCTGTTAGAGTTCGAATGTTTTTTTTGAAGAGTGCTTCTCCAACAATGAATCTACTAGATAAACTAAAAATTTACTCAAAGCAATAACGACTTTTTTTTAACTGCGAAGTATTAAGCATTATAGTTATACCATATATATGATATAGCTACAAGAATATAAAAAGTTTAAACAATACGGATATATACAATTTTGCTATGAGATACAACCTGTCAACTAAACAACAACTACTCAATGAAATACAGAAAACTGCGTAGTGTCAAAACGAAGCAAAAAATCAACTACCAATCATTAACTAAAATACCATCTGTGGTGACAATGGTAACGATGGTAACGGAGGTAACGATTGGATAATGAAAATGCTTTTACAAAAAAAACATCAAAACAGCAGACATTTGAAAACTTATGCTTTCGTAAAGAAAGCGAAACATATAGATACGTAAAGAAATTATAGAATACTATAATCCTATATATACTATATAATAATAAAAAGAAGACAGAGGTAGTATGGTAGTATAGGTAGTGTGGTAGTATTAAAACAAAAATGGAAACACCGTTTTTTCGAATAAAGAAAAAACAAAAGTACATGACACTTACATATACAGAGAGATTATCCATGATTATAGAATCCTATATACTATATAATATATACTATAT
>JAFZDP010000067.1 GCA_017561155.1 Bacteroidales bacterium
CCATATCCTATCGCCATTCTCTAATGTTTTCCACTCTCCGGAGTTTTCCAAATTAAAATTTACATCGTAAGCATACCCTGCCCGATTATCTCTATCAAGTTTTCTTTTGATAGAATCTTCTACACGTATAGCATCCATATCAAATTCCGGCATAACAATAATGCTATCTTTCCATATCAAATTTTTTTGAGAAAAACTTACCGGTTCTTCTTTTGTGGTTCCTTGTTGAGCATTTGCTTGTAATGAAACTCCTATAGTTACCAATGCCAATAAGGCTATTTTTAAAATATTTTTGTTCATATTTTCTGTATTTATTTTTTATACATCCTTTTAAACCAACGCTTATTGGTTTTATAAGCTGTTGCCTAAAGAGGATGTATGTTTAAACTTTTGGACAACAACTACTACAGCCCTATAGCAACAGAGGTTGCCATAGGCTTACGCTCGTCAAAGTTGTTTTTGCCTAAATACCATATACTTAACAGTGGCAGTATATGTAGGCTGATAATATTTTTTGTTGTCATAACTTCTTTACTTTGAAAATGCAAAAGTACATATTTATTTATAATCGGCAAAGTATTTTATAGGTTTTATATCATTATCCACCGCCAAAACAGTTTTGCAATGTCCTTGCAATAGGGTTGCATCTACAGAGAAGCACCTTTTGAGAAGTAATGTTTCTCACGTGAGATTTATTCTTTCTCATGAGAGATTCAATGTTTCTCAAAACCACCGTCCTCGATAACTTAATATCACCGCCACAGAAAAAAAATACAATACATAAGTATGTGGCTGTTTCGGGCTATGCGGTTCAGTATTCGCAACTATGCGGTTTAGGGGTCGTAACTATGGAAGTTTTGAAGTGTAAGTGTCATAGTTTTGGGTCGTAAACCGCAGGGTTTTGCTTCGCCAAGACTAAAGACAAAGGTCGTAAGGCAAAAGGGAGTGATTTTGCTTCGTGAGTAGAGAAAGTATAGGCAACTTCTAAAAATTGCTTTGCAAGTGATTTGTGGATTTTTCTAGAGACGTACCGAGGTGCGTCTTTGCAATGCATAGCGGGCTATGCGATTGAAAAAGAAATAGAAAGATTTTGGCAAAAAACGCAACGTTGCGATTAAGCGAGTAAAGAGCAATGCCTAAGCATTAGCTCTTTCTAGCGATAGCAACATCGACGAAGTCAACGCACGCAAAAGTTCAGAAAAGAGTGTATAAACTTAGTACGAACGTGGAATTTTTAGAAGTTGCCTAAATTAATTCATTTATTGCTTACCTGAATATTGTTGTTTCAATCGTAAAATTCCAACACTTGCTTTTTGCAATGATTAATTTGAATCAACTCTATCCCATAAGATTCTATAAGCAACTCCTTCAATTCTTCCAACGGCTTATTTTTTACAAATAAATCATTATCCACAAAAATGGGATATTTTTCATTTATATCATCGTCTAACATAATGGGTATTCCATAAAAAGATTCTAGCCGTATAGCTAATTCCCGTAACGATATTTCGTTGCACAGCTCATCGTTGTTCAATTTTGAAAAATCGATAATATTTAGGCTGTAGGTAGTGCTGTAGATGGTATCGCATCTGCTAAATATCGATTGTAGGACATCGTTTAAGATGTTGTTATAATTCAATGAGTCTGTAGTCTTATAGTTTAAAGTTATCACATAGTCGGGCAAAACATTTTTTATCGATTTGTCGATTTTGTACACTGAATTTATTGTTTTGTTTGTATCCAAGATTTGTATCAATTCTACAAAACTGCTCAAACTTCCGGAAAAGCTAATAGTTTGCACATCATTGTACAACTGCTCCGTATAATCGTTTTCATCTGTTATAGGTTTCAGACTTACAGAATAATCATTTGTGGAAAACATCGATTGTATATTTCTATAATACATGAAGTTGTCTTCTTTTATTTTGGCCGATGTTATTTGTGGCGAAATGGCTATAAGATTATTTATAATATGAATACCAACCGCCAAAATAAAATGGTACTTTATGGTAACACAACATAAAATAACGGCAAACGAAAAAATATTTATCAATGATAAAATAGTTTTAATATTGACCGACGAAAAGCCATCGATATGTAGAATTGAAAAAATTATAGATGTTGTGATTATTAATAGTAGCTCATTTTCTTTGACAATAAAAAACAATATGCCTAATACAATGAAAGCAGAGATAGCAAGGAAAATGTTTCCGGTTAATAAAATATAAACCGATATAAACAATAGGCTTATTATGGATGCATACTTTTTCTTTATCCCCCAAAACCGAAATGCAAGTTCTTCTATTATAGGTATTAACACGCTTACGATAATAAGTGTTACAATAGAAGACGTGTAATCGATTAATTTGTCTATCACACTAAGTAGCAAATCTTGATTTTGTTGGTAATTAAATATTTGACACAAAACAAGTAGTACATACGAGCCTACGTACAAACCTATACCTATTTTTAATAATAACGTGATATCTATTTTAAGTCTTTTACTGCAAGATGCCATTCCCATTTTATTTTTTATTTATCGCAATTAAACGAACAAGTTTCATGACCTTTTGAGTGATACATATTACAATGTAATATATTGTGTTCTACTGCCATTTCGGAATTGCTTTTCATGCTTTTATGACATAACGTTGCCATAATTTTATCTGAATCACTTATAGAACCGGATATTTCGGAAAAAATACATACCGCTATGGTTTTTATAAATTGCAATTCTTTGCTTACGCTATTCTTGTCGTCAAAATTTAAAGGTAACAATTCTTTAAACGGACGTGTGCCTTGCGGCAACTTAATACTACAATGAGCTATGGTTTTGCTACAATAACTGACAGAAAAATTTAGAGTGTCATTTTTCGTGGTAATGTTCTCGAATAGTATGTATTTTGTTATTGGCATACCGGCTACATAAAATACGCATCTCGTTTCGTCTAATTTTACTATATGGTAATTGTTTTCATCCGACAAATTACAAGTATACTCGTAATTTTTGCCATCTATTACTTTCTTACACGACAATACCTTACCTTTTTTCTGCCCATAGTATACGGTATTTGTATTGTTGGTTTTTATCGAAACAGAATATTCATGATTGTCAACTATTTTTTGGTATTTCGACTTGTCTGTTTTGTTTTTATCGGCATATACATTGCTCACACTTGCTACCAGTGCTACCAATAGCATACAGGTTGCCACTACATATTTCTTTGTTTGTCCCATGATATAGTTATTTTTTTAAATTGTTATTTATCTGACAAAGTATTAACTAGAAGTTACCTAAGAACATTTGCAAGGTTCTTAAGTAACTTTTTATTTACTTAGTTATATTACACGAGAAAGAGCATCTCTTGTGCTTTTTTGTGTGTTTATAAACAGGTATTCCTCCTTTTTCAAAGCACTTATTAACATGATCATTCATAGACTGATAGCACATATTTGCTATTTGAACATCTTCTTCAGATGTTTTAAACAAACTAAATATATCGCTACTAAAAAACGAATCTAACATGCTCACTATAGAAGCGATTAGATCTTTAGTATCTATACTTTTCGAATCATTCATTACAATAGGAAGTAAATCCATGAATTTTCCACTTTCATGAGGCATAATAAATCTACATTTTGCAAACTTTGTATTATTACATGTAACATAAAAGTCAACAGTATCTTCTATCTGTTTCACATTCTCAAATAACAATTTATTTTCTCCAGACATATATCCATCTATATGGACAATTGCGGTAGTTTCACCAATTTTGTCTATTCCTAAAAAGTTTTCATCTGAAGATATATATATTCATATAATTTATTATTCACATATTCTGAACAACCTATTGTATCATTTCCCAAACGTCCAAATATTGTTTTTTGAAAACCATCACCTTCCATAGTAAATGAATAATCATGCTTTTCCAATAAAGATTTATAAAATTCATTACCATCTTTACCTTTATTAGTTCCATTACTCAATTTAGAATTTTCTTTCTCACAAGATGCAAAAAATGCTGTTCCGGCTACTAATACTACTGCTACTATTGCTAAAAACGTTTTATTTCTAAATGATATCATATTATTTCTTTCTGTTTTTATTACTATCCCACATCGAACATTTGTATTTTTGTTTAAATAGGATAGTATAGTTAATAAATAAATTTTATTGCATAGGCATCGAAGCCTATTATCCAATATTTTATAAGTATCCTTTACGCCATATTCTAAAATGTTTAAAGTGTTTCACAACCGGCATAATCAAAAAAAATTATGCGTTAATTTGTGCGAAGCGTACAATAAATATTATTGTAGGACGTTTATAGGTTCGTCAAACCAAGGTGCTTTGCCGGGCAAGGGTGAAGTGTTTTGCTTTTAATTTTTAGCTTCACTCCTTGCAAGTGCGCCTCTTTTTTGTCGTAGCCTTGCAAGTGTATTTCGCTTACCGTCATTGCAAGGCTTTTTATTTTCGTTTCATCTTTACGTTCATTTTTGTTATTATTTCTTTTAATTTGCATTGGTCTGTTTCTGCTAAACCACCTCTGCCGTGCTGCGGCGCAGATATCTATCGATACCTCTTTCGCCTAAAGTTTTTTATCTTGTTTCGGGTTGCAAAATTACTATCTTTATCCCAAATAGTCATATACAATTACATAGAAAAAATATACATTTGCATAGAAAATACATAAAAATTGTATATTTTGCGGAATGATAATACTTTTGCTGAATGTTAAATTGCTGATAAATAGCCCATACATACGTACAAGAAATTGCCGAAAATGGATTGAAAAATTGATTTTATGGCATTGAACTAAACTATACAAAATTCGCAAACAGCAAGTTTTTGTATATCGACAGATTGTTTTAGTAAAATATAGATAACTGTAAACACTCGCGGAAAACGAAAATTTTACCATTTTTCTGCCGTATTATATCCCTTTTTGATATACATTTTTTATTATATTATAATCACCTCAACATCTATAGTTATTGATATTACAACAATTAGAATTGTCGATTACTTGTATAAATCTACAAATACTTAGAAAATATAAAAGTAATTGTATATTTATTAAAAAATACGTACTTTTGCAATTCGTAACCTTTTGATAAATACATATTATACGAGCAATATGAAAGTGCAAGAAATTGATGATAAGATAAAGAATTTATTTATTTTGGTTAGTGATACCGAGAAAAATTATATAAGAAAAGATTATGCTTTATTGTTGGATCCACAGTCTTTTTATCATACTTATAAGTTAGGTACACCTTTGATTTCCAATGAGGCTAGAGTGTTGGTGATAAAGCAAGGTGCGGCAAAGTACACTATAGGTTATCAAAAGTATAGTGTAAAAGCCGGTGATTTACTGTTAATGCCTTCTAATGTTGTATTTTCAATAGATTACACATCACCGGATTATCAACTATATATAATTAGTTTCACCCATGACTTTGTGGGTTTAGATACTTTGAACAATGATAAAATTCACAATATGTTGGACAATATACAATATCTAAAAGTTGGTCCTGAAGATACGTTAATTCTATCGTCGTTTTTCCTCAAAATGAAATATTTTCTTGATAATGGAAATCCGAGTCTTTCAGGTTTCAAATCGATAATATTGTCATTCTTGTATATGTTGCAACCCATAGCAGAGCAAAGCACCTATAGTCTTTCTCCAAAAACTGTTACACACAGGCACGAAGTATTTTTGGATTTCTTGAAATTGCTGCGAGGTATGGAAATTCCCGAACGCACCATCAAACACTATGCCGAAATACTGAACGTGACAGAAAACTACCTGAGTACTGCTGTTAAAGAAGAGAGTGGCCGCACGGTGATGCAATTTATAAACGAAAAAACTGTGGCATGTATAAAGATACATCTTGCTAAAGATGTGCCGTTGGAGAAAATAGCAGAACTAACCAAGCTTGGCAATACCTCCTCGCTTGGCAGGTTTTTCAAAAAAGAAACAGGGCAAACCCCTATTGAATATAAGACCGGAATTGCTTAGTGGTACGATATAAAAAAACAAGGCTTAATGTTCATTCAAACATTAAGCCTTGTTTTTTTACGTTTGCGGTTCGGTACTTGTAAGTATGCGGTTTAGGTGTCGTAACTATGGGTGTTTTGATGTGTAAATGCCGTAGTTTTGTGTCGCAAACCGCATGGTTCTTATCCCGAAGTGAGCCTCTTATGATGAGGGGCTATGGTACAAACGTTCACGCTTCCTGGTATAAACATTGATGTGCGAAAGTCTTTCGCCAACACCCCCAAAGACTTTGGCTAATGCTCCCAAAGACTTTGGGATGGTGCCCCAAAGACTTTGGGATGGCAAATGTTATACCATACAGCACCATATATTATACCATCGAGCATCGTACAATCAAGCATATTGCAAGAAAATTTATTGCTGATAAAGGCGAAAAATTACATCACGATGCGGTTTTATCTACATCGTGATGGAGTTATATTTTCCTCGCGATGTAAATCTGTCTACATCTCGATGGGAAAAAACATCCAATAATAATGGTGTTTTTTTTATACCCGGGTTTCATCTTCATGACGGTATACCGTCGGTGTGTTCACACCCGGGTGTGGCGGAGCTGATGGTATACTGTCATTTTTAAAGCAATTTGATTGTTTCTCAAAACCTCCTTAACCGACGACTTAACATTACTACTACCGAAAAAAGCGGCACATAAATATGTTGCTGTTTCAAAAAATAAGAAGGTGCCGCACCTGTGCCGCACCTTTTTATTTATCATTTATTTTCCGCTTTGTTCTAACGCCCTTTGGTAATCTTCTTCGGTGATTGTGTAGGTATATGCTTTTTCATCCTCTGTGTACCACGAACTGTATTTAAAAATATTTTTATCACTCGGAACATAACAAGATTTATAAGATACAGCAGAATCAACATATCGGTAGTGTTTTACAGTTACACTATCATCAAATATAAATGTTACAGTGTCTGTAAATTTACTATCATCGCCTACTGCACCCATGAAAGCATCTGTTTCAATACATGGTTGAGCCCAACATTCGCCATAGCCGGATGTTTGCCCCGGAATTAAATTAAGAGCATCTCTATATTGAGGTTTTACAACTACATTATGTGCACTTTGATTATGTATGTATATGTAATTATATTCTTCCGGCACACAGAGAGGCTCGCACGATGCAAAAACAAGCACCAATATCACTAGCGTAAATAAAATTCTATGTTTCATATCATGTAAGTTTAAAATTCCAAATCTTTATAATTATCTAATAATTCGTCTATTTGCTCTTCGGTTGTGCCATGTAGAAGATTGTCTTTAAGAGTTTCTCTCAATCCCTCTACATCATAAGATTCAACCATAATACTTTGCAATTCGCTCAATATATAACCGGAGACATTATCTATACAGCGATTTGGATAATCTGCTGTTCTCTGATTATAATTATCAATCAAATCTACAAAAACTGGTGTATAAGGATAAGGATTACCATCAGATGTTTGAGAATTTCTTGTCCAATCTTGAGCATTCACAGGATGACTATAGTTTGGATCATTCCGTAGTATTTTATAATGATCACTTGTAATTTTCCATTGCACACATCTTGCCCAACTTTCATAAATAAAAATATTATATTCAAAAAAATTATCACGTCCATCTACCAATCTTAACATTGATTGATGAGCTAATTCGTGTGTAACTGTCCCAAATAATCGATGTGTTCTTTTATAGCTATTATCACTATTTTTTCCATAAATTGTTATATTATTTCGAATGCCAAATATATTCCATTGACAGATATTGTAACCTTGTATAGGATCTCTACTTTCATCTAAGTACCGAACTTTCAAACTATGACTTGCTGTAGGTTTACACAATCCTCCCCATGTTCCGTAAAATGCAATAAGCAGAGCACGATGCATCGTGGCATACATAAGACTTTTTTTGCCGGATATGGTCAAGGTCCAAGTTCCTTTTTGCTCTGGTCCATTGAAGTAAGCTTGCCATGAAGTACATCTAATATCCCAATATGAGCGTTCCCATATTATTCCATAATTCACCTTCTTTTTAAATTTTGTTTCAAAAAAGCAATATCCATTTGCATCAGTTATCTTACTTCTATATTTTGTCAATCTACGTACGGTTACTTTTGCACCTTGTAAAGGAATTGTTCTAGCAACAGTATCATCTGTTACTCTTATCGTAGCAGAAGGATTCCATTTGCTTGCTTTCGTACTAATCTCTTTTTCCTCATTCTCTTCCTCATATCCACACAACGATTCTGAAATTTCTTCCAGCCTATCAAATGCTTCTTCATATTTTTCATATTCAGGATAATCATCAGGTATGAATACGTTGTATATCAATTCATGTTGCAACGATGATGGTAATGAATAGTTCATAGGTATTACACCATATTTCCATGTGGCACTATCCGGCAAAGTAGGGTCGTGATAGTATGTTCCATTACCTATTATCTCATAATCTAATGGAAAATCAAACCATGTCATATTGGTATCGGCTTCAAGAAGATCAAGTTCGGCTGTAGAACCAGCCAATACTCTGATATACATTCCCGTTGGTTCTAGCACATCGAAAGGTAATTCCGTACCTTCGGCTTTCAGCTGCTGAAAAGCTTCCGACATAAAAGCTATATCGTATGGGTCATTCATCTTTTCGCCCAACACTATAGCATCTTCACCGTCTTCTATTTTATCAGACTTAGAATAGTTACCATTGCTTTCAAAATATTCACAGTCTTTTGCACACGATGAAATACCGGCAATAAGTACTATTGCAACTAACATCTTTGCAATAAATCGAATTTTCACAGTCACATTCTCCATGTCTTCAGTTTGTAATCATCTATTTATTAATAATATATAGATTGAATTTGTTTTTAGTATATTGCCGACAAAGGTACGTATTTATTTTTAATCACCAAACACTTTTGTAAGTTTCTTCATCTTTATCCACCGCCAAACCGCTTCCCGAAATTCCTTGTAGTAGGTTTGAATTTAGGCAACTTCTAAAAATTGCTTTGCAAGTGATTTGTGGAATTTTGCTAGAAAGATTTCTACTTCCTTTTGATTGAGCATAGCGGGCTATGCGATTGAAAAAGAAATAGAAAGATTTCGGCAAAAACGCAACGTTGCGATTAAGCGAGCAAAGAGCAATGCCTAAGCATTAGCTCTTTCGAGCGATAGCAACATCGACGAAGTCAACGCACGCAAAAGTTTCAAAGAACAGTCTTTTGTTTATCCGAAACGTGGAATTTTTAGTAGTTGCCTTACAGAGAAGCAGCTTTTGAGAAGTAATGTTTCTCTCTTGAGATTTATTCTTTCTCATGAGAGATTCAATGTTTCTC
>JAFZDP010000068.1 GCA_017561155.1 Bacteroidales bacterium
TATATAAATATATATTTATATATATAAGCCGTCAATAAAGACAAAATTTATCAGCAACCCAAAAAAAAGGTAACGCTGCAACGTTTTTGTGTAAAATAATGAGCTATATAGTGTTATATGCGTTACCCCTATGCGTTACCCCCCCGTTACAGTAACGCTTTGCAACGCCGAAAAGTCGGGAAAAATGGCAGACTGATTTTAACATATGGCAAAGCCGAAAAGCTCTAATCCCGAAACTGCAGCCCTGCCGAAAAAAAATGTTCTATATTCCCTCGACCATGCGGATAAGAAAAAAGGCTGTCGGATGTTGATATATTCAGAATCGATTTTGGATATAATGGTTTGATTTTGTGTTGTGTGTGCTTGTTGCGAGAGCCTGCGGAACACTTTGTCCCAAATTTTGCAACAAAAAAAATGGGACAACTCTTTGTTAGCTCGCAAAAAAGACTTATCTTTGCAGATGATTATATACGACCGTATAAGGGCGTAAATTGTATGTAAAGCATTGATTTTCATCGAAAATCGATTGCAAATTTTGTGCATTAGGTTGGGCGGGGTGTGCCCAAAAATAGAGTGTTGAACAATATTTAACAATAAGGGATAAAACTTTAACACTTTATTAATAACCCAAAACGCAAAAAAAACGGTCGTATATAGCAACAAAACGGAATAAAATGGTCGAACCAATAAAGAAAATTGTTATGAATAAATTGAAGTTATTATGCGTTAGTGTTCTTTTAATAAGCTGTTTTACACTAACATCGAAGGCGCAAGATTGTGACAAATTAGTATCGCCTAATTTTTCGGCAGAGATATTCGAACATTTGCCTGCCTACAAAATGGAGTACTATTGCGAGTATGCCAAGGCTGCCTTCTATACTGCCAACGCATTGCCCGAAGGTGCTGTGGTTTACCCTATTACAGATGTAATAGACAATGCTACCAATCAGCCTTTGTCGATGTCGGTAGAAATAAATTTGGACACATTCAGCGTATATGCCTACAATTTTTATTCGTTCCAACACAGACACTGGAACAAGGAGATATACTTCGAAACTGCAAATACCGAGGCTAAATACTTGGTGTTGCGTCCGGTAATAACAATATACAACATGGTAGACGAGGCATTGGCTGCCAAAGAACAGCCTGCTACCGAATCTAACTGCGAAAAGAAGAAATAACATACAAATATCAAGGAGGTTATAGCAATGAAAAAGTTTTTTACATTCGTTATTATGCTTGGTGCACTTGCTTGTGCAGGCGTGTTTGCCCAAAACCAAGAGGTTAAGACCATAGAGGCTTTGAACGGATTGACAATTTATTTGCCGGGCGAAGGGTTGAGAATTACAGACTCTGACAAGATGGGCCGTTTATATGGCGGAAACGAAAATTTTACGGTAACGCTGTTCGATACCGCTTGTCACGATCCAAAACGTTTGACCCTTCAGGTGGAAGAATTTGATATTCACCCCAGTGATACTCTTTTTATCTACGACGGGCCTAGTGCAAACTCGCCACTTTTGTTCAAAGGTAACAATAGCAATTCAATCTTGTACAAAAACGTATATTCTACCACAGGTAGTTTCTTTTTGCGATTCAAATCCAACGATTCTGACGTGGGAACAGGATTTTCGCTAAATGCGATATGTAGCAGACCTTGTCAAGACATCGTTTTGAGTTGGGATACAATTTTCTATCGTACTGTAGATGGTGAGGATATTCCTAAAAAAGTAACCTACGATTTTGAATTGGATACCATATTCGACACTGTTTCACATGCTGTTATTGGGTTCGACACCACATGGTTCCATGCTTTTGATATTTGTTTTGGCGATAGAGTAGGTATACCTGTTAAAGTTGAATTTCCTGAGAATAATTTGTATTATGGTCAGCATATCGACGATTGTCGTTTCAAATGGACTTTTGGTGACGGCGATACCACAAGTAGATTGGGCGAAACAGTAGGTCGTCACTATTATCAGGCTGTACAGGGGTACGACTTGTTTATCAACGTGACGGATACCAGCGGCTGTACCAATGCGCTGTCGCTGTCGGGACGTATACGTATTGCCAAAAACCCTATCAAAACCATTTTCAACCTTCCTACTATTTGTAATACTTCGTATACAAACATAAAGGTAGGTGCCGGCAACGATGCTACCATCATTACCGAACCTATCGAATTTGTGAAAGAAGCTTCGAAAGAAAACAACTCCCGTACATTCGTGCCCGATGGACTTAAATGTAATGACCCTTGTTACAAAGCTCCTGTATTCTTTACAGAGTTCCCTACAGGTAGAAGAATCCAATCGGAAAACGATATTTGTGCTATATGTGTAAATATGGAACACGAGTTTATGGGCGACCTTAAGCTTTCTCTTGTATGTCCGGAAGATCAGAAAGTTATCTTGAAATACAAAGAACCTCAAGTCGTTGATAATGTAACAGGCGAAATCCGTAACCCCGGTGGTGGTGGTAGTAGTCACTATTTTGGTATTCCTTATGGTGGTGGTAATCACCATACTTATGATGGTGCAAATACTCAAGGTTATTGCGACTCTTTGTACAATATACCCGGTGTGGGTTGGACTTATTGTTGGTCGAACAATACCGACTATGGCTATCGTGATGCTGCCGGAAACTTAAATGCTCCGTTGGCAAACGCTGTATATGTGGTAGACAATAGTACTCAAGTGCCTGTATCGTACGATTTCGGCTCTAACTTGCCTTCGGGATATCTAGAAACAGATGCTGCTCCGGGTAATGTATCTGTCAACACTACCGACTCCAGCCACAGAACAGAAAAATTGGGTTTCTACAAACCATCCGAAGGTTTTGCAGGATTGATAGGTTGCTCGCTTAACGGTGAATGGAGTATCGAAGTGTGTGACTTGTGGGAACAAGATAACGGTTGGGTATTCAGCTGGTCGATGGAACTTTGTAATATCAACACTTCCGACTGGACTTACAATGTGGGTATAGACACCATTTTGTGGTCGGAAAGAACTCCGGGGGTAAAAATTGAAACTGTCGATGCTTCTACCGGTAAGGTATCTACTCCGGGTGTTTCGGGAGACTTTATATTGAATGTTTCCATCATCGACTCGTTCGCTTGCCAATGGGATACTTGTACAGGTATTACTACTGTATGGACTCCCCAACCAAACTTGGGTCCCGACACTGCTTTGTGCGACGACGAATCGTTTGTTTTGAACGCCGACGACGGTTTTGCTCATCTAAACAACTATAGCTACAGCTGGTCGCCAACATACGAAACTACTCAAACCATCAAAACTCTTGACGCCGGTGGCCAAGCTACTAACTACGAAGTGGAAGTAACCAACACTATGTATGGTGTTCGATGTCCGAATCGAGATTCGAGGGTGGTAGACGTGGCGCCGAAGCCGATACCGAACTTTGATATATCGGGATTGCCGTTTATAGAAGGTTGCGAACCTTTGAGCATACAGATTAAAAACAGAACAATAGGTGCCGTTAAATACAGATGGGAATTCGGCGATGGCCATATATCGACCGAAGAAAACCCTGAACACTTATACTATGCAGGATTGTATGACTTTAAATATTATGCTACATCGGATCGCGGTTGTATCGACTCTATACAATACAAAGATTTCGTATCGGTATATGCAAGTCCTAAAGCTAAATTCTCGTGGACTCCGGAAACTCCAACGGTTCTACATCCCGAAGTGCAGTTTATAAACTTGACCATGCCTCACAATTCTGACAATATATACTATTGGAAGATACAATACGACAAGGATATCAACCACTCGGTAACCACTATAAAAGAATACGAACCATTGTATACATTCCGTGCTTTCGACGACCAAAGTATAGCCGGTGAATATAGCGTGGAACTTGTGGCAATGACCAAGAACTTGGCACCTAGTGGAAACTACATCACTTGTTCGGACACTACCGACAGTAGATTGGTATTGGTAAACGACTTCTTGCAGTTCCCTAACGTTATTACTGCAAACGGCGACGGTATCAACGACATATTTGTGATAAAGAATCTGACAGACGGTTTGGGATATCCTACAAACGAATTGTCGATCTACGACCGTTGGGGCAAACGTGTATACCACAGAGAAAACATTACCAGCGAAGAAGATTTCTGGGATCCGGGTGCCGAAAACGTACCGGCAGGAACTTACTTCTACCGATTTGTAGGAAAAGGATATCTGGGAAATATACAGCGAAACGGAGTAGTAGAAGTGTTAAGATAATATATACAAACATATAAAAAGGGAGAGCAAATCTCCCTTTTTTATGTAAATGCTTTTTATTTCCCTAAGAAATGCGTATATTTGCAAAAACTAAATAGAATACTATAATAATTGTAAAGTCTTAAAAAATAACACTATGGGAGGTTTTTTTGGTGTAGTATCAAAGCGCACATGCTCTACCGATTTGTTTTACGGAACAGATTATCACTCACATTTGGGGACAAAACGAGGTGGAATGGTAACTATCGACGAAGGTATTTTTTATCGTTCTATCCACAATATCCAAAACTCTTATTTCAGAACCAAGTTCAACGACGAATTGGGTAAGTTTAAAGGCAAATATGGTATTGGTGTTATCAGCGATACCGATTCGCAGCCTATAGTTGTCAATTCGCATTTGGGACGTTTCGCCATTGTTACCGTAGGCCGTATAAACAATATAGCAGAGTTGGAAAAAGAATGCTTGGCCAAAAACCAACAGTTTACAGAGTTGAGTTCGGGCGTAACCAACCCTACCGAGTTGGTGGCTTTGATGATAACACAGGGTAAAGACTTTGTTGATGGTATTCAGAATGTGTACAAACGAATAAAAGGGTCGTGCTCTATGCTTATCCTTACCGAAGATGGTATTATAGCTGCTCGCGACTTTTACGGACGTACACCCATCGTGGTAGGAAAAAGCGACGACGGATATGCTGTGGCTGTTGAGAGTCATAGCTATATAAACCTCGACTATATAACAGAACGCTTTGTGGCACCCGGCGAGATTGTGAAGGTAACTCCGTTGGGAATAACACAACTGCTTGCACCAAACGACAAGATGCAAATATGTTCGTTCCTTTGGATATACTACGGTTTCCCATGTGTAGACTACGAAGGTATAAATACAGAAAAAGTACGTTACGACAGCGGCTACGAGTTTGGCCTTATCGACGATGTAGAGGCCGACTTTGTATCGGCTATCCCCGATTCGGGTATAGGTATGGCTTTGGGTTATGCCGCCGGAAAAGGTATCCCATACCAACGTGGTGTTGTTAAATATACTCCTACATGGTCGAGAAGCTTTATGCCTATAAGCCAAGAAGAACGCGAACATGTGGCAAAGATGAAACTGTTGCCAAACAGAGCTGTATTGGCCGGAAAACGTGCCGTTTTCTGCGACGACTCTATAGTGAGAGGTACACAGCTTAAAGATAATGTAAAAATGCTTTACGACTATGGTGCAAAAGAAGTACACATACGTATAAGCTGTCCTCCGTTGTTGTGTGGTTGCAACTTCCTAAACTTTACAGCTTCGAAAAACGAAATGGAGCTTATAGCACGTCGTGTGGTAAAAGAGTTGGAAGGAGACAATTGTATAAAGAAACTTCCGTTATATATGGACGACACAACCAAAGAATATGCCAATATGGTAGAAATTATTCGCAAACACCTTAGAGTGGATAGTTTGAAATTTAATACCTTGGGCATAATAGAAAAGACTATAGGATTACCTAAAGAAAAGATTTGTACCCACTGCTTTGATGGTACAAGTTGGGGCGAATAAAGAAATTTATATCTGAATAATGGCATTGAGAGAAGAAATATTAAAACCGATAAAGGCCGAGTTGGACGACTTTGCTTTGCAATACGAAGGTGTGGCATGCAGTGGAATACGCTTGCTGGACGATATGGTATTGCATATAGCCAAAACCAAAGGAAAACAACTAAGACCTATATTGGTGCTTCTTGTATCCGGGGCGTATGGTAGAATGACCAACAAGTCGATAAAGGCTGCTCTGGCAATGGAAATGCTCCATGTAACATCGCTCATCCACGACGATGTTGTCGACGAGTCGTTGTTGAGACGTGGAAAACAAACCTTGAACAGTATTTGGGGTAACAAATTGGCTGTCCTTGTTGGTGATTATCTTTATGCCAGGGTGTTGAATATTCTTGTAGAAATAGACGATAAAGAAATTCTTAAAACAATAAGCGACGTAGCCCGACTAATGGGAGAGGGCGAGCTGTTGCAGCAACAAAATGCACGAGAATACAACCTTACCGAAAACAACTACTACGAGGTGATACGCAAGAAAACGGCGGTACTCTTTAGTGCATGTACCAAGATAGGTGCAATAGTAGGTGGTGCAACAGCAGCAGAAATAGAGCAGATGCAAGAGTTTGGCGAATGTTTGGGTATTGCTTTCCAAGTACAAGACGATATATTAGACTACTCTAAAAACTTAGATACCGGCAAAACATACGGAAACGACATCAGAGAACAAAAGATTACTTTGCCTTTGATTTGTGCTCTTCAGAACGCCAATGAAACTCAGCGAAATGAGATAAAGGAAATATATGTCAAAGAGACGTTGCAGCAAGAAGAGGTAGACAAAGTAATACAGATGGTAACCGATTTGGGAGGAATACAAAAAGCCCAATATGCCATAGATAGTTATATGAACAAAGCGTGTGCTTTGCTTGAAAAACTGCAAGATAGCGAGTATAAAAAATCCTTGTTGTTGCTCGTTGAAGAGATTGCGACAAGGAAAAAATAATAGAGACAAGAAAACAAGTATTAATTTAAAACTTTTGAAACGATGAAAAAGTTATTGGTAAGTGCTTTCGCACTATTATTGTCAGTAGGAATACTAAATGCACAAGAAGCAAAAAATTATCCTACAATACCTGATAATATATCAGTAAAGTCATTAGATGGTACAACAGTCCAAACATCGACCTTCCACAACGATGGTAAACCATTTATTCTTAGTTTTTGGGCTACATGGTGTAAACCTTGCCTTCGTGAGTTGAACACAATAAAAGAAGTTTACGAAGAATGGCAAGAAGAAACAGGTGTAAAAATCATAGCAGTATCAATCGACGATGCCCGCGCTGCATCTCGTGTAAAACCTATGGTAAACGGAAACGCATGGGATTATGAAGTATACATCGACCAAAATCAAGACCTTAAACGTGCCATGAATGTAGTGAACGTACCTCATACTTTCATTATCAATGGCAAAGGAGAAATAGTATGGCAACATACATCTTTTGTAGAAGGTAGCGAAGAAGAACTTATCGAATTGGTGAAAAAAGTAATGAACGGAGAAGATATTTCCGAAAGTAAATAAGAAATAGAAATATAGAATAATATGAAGAAATTACTCGTACTATTGGGAGTATTTGTTGTAACAGTGCAAGTACAGGCACAGGCATTGCTTGGAGGACAGGTTACAGGTAACTTCCAAATAGATGCACAAGTGTCAAAACAAGATTCTTCGATAGGAGCCGAAGATGTGCCACAAAAGCTATTGTCGAATGTGTTTGCCAACTTGTTGTATACCAACGGTGGTTTTTCGGCCGGTATTCGTTTTGAATCGTATTTAGACCCATTGTTGGGTTTCAACTCTCAATACAAGGGAGCCGGAATAGCAAATAAGTTTATGTCGTACCAAAACGAGATGATAGATATTACTGCCGGTAATTTCTATGAACAATATGGTAGTGGCCTTATATTTCGCAGCTACGAAGACCGTAATTTAGGATTGGACAATGCTATGATGGGGGTAAACGTAAAGGTGCGTCCTATTGATGGTATATTGTTGAAGGCAATGGTAGGAAAACAACGCTACTATTGGGATTACGGAAAAGGTTTAGTGCGTGGTATAGATGGCGAATTTGCGTTGAACTCGCTTATAAAAGGTTTTGAAGAAAGCAAAACACGTGTTACATTAGGTGCAGGTTTTGTTAGTAGATACGAAGACGACCAAACAATATTGGCAAACGATGAATACAAATTGAATCTGCCTTTGAATGTAGGAGCTGGTTCTTTCAGAATGGACCTTGCACATGGTAATTGGGGTTTGCAAGCTGAATATGCTATGAAAAGTCAAGACCCTAACGTGCTTAACAACTACATCTACAAATGGGGAGATGCTTTGTTTGTGTCTGCATCGTATTCTAAAAAGGGTTTGGGAATAAACTTGCAAGCCAAACGTATAGATAATATGGGTTTCAAATCGGAACGTACAGCTACCGGCGAAATGTTGTATATAAACTATATTCCTGCTATGAGTAAGCAACATACATACGCTCTAATGGCATTATATCCTGCCATAACACAGGTTAATGGCGAAATGGGTATACAAGCCGATGTAACCTATACTATAAAGAAAGGTACTTTGCTTGGCGGAAAATATGGAACAACTCTTAAATTGAACTATTCGCAAATAATGTCGATAGATAAACAAGCCCTAAACGATAGTACATCAATAGGTCAAAAAGGAACTGATGGATATACTTCGGATTTCTTTAAAGTTGGCGATGAATTGTACTACCAAGATTTTAACATGGAAATTAGTAAAAAGCTATCTTCTAAGTCTAAATTGAATCTTACCTATGCTTATATAGCATTCAACCCTGTGATGGAAAACGAACAAGGCGATATTCATTACAACAATGTTGTGGTTGCTGATTATACCTACAAATTGAACAATAAGAATGTTATTCGTGGAGAGTTGCAATGGTTGAAATCTAACATTGAGTATTTCGATGAAGATAAGCGTAGCGGCGATTGGTTGATGGCTTTGGTAGAATGGAATTTTACTTCGGCATTCTTTGTTTCTGTTTCGGACCAATACAACTACAATGGAAGTAAAAACCATTACTACAACGTGTCGGTAGGATATACTCATAATACTACTCGTTTCCAACTTGGTTATGGCAAACAACGCAAAGGTTTGTTGTGTATAGGCGGTGTATGTCGTGAGGTGCCTGCTTCTAATGGTCTTACTTTCTCGCTTACAAGTAGCTTTTAATTGATTAGTTATAACGATTAATATAGAATACGATGAAGAAAATTTTTAATATAATAGCTGTTGCATTAGTAGTAATGTTTGTGGCGGTAAGTTGCGACAAAATAGAAGAAAACGACTATTTGATATATTCGGGTAGTTCGGGAGATTGGACTGATGGTGCAAGAGTGTCTAATACAGAGCAACGTATATTTGTTGAAAAGTACACAGGTGTTAGATGCGTAAACTGTCCTGCTGCTGATACAGCAATTACAAAATTGCAACAACAATATGGACATAATTTGGTAGCTGTATCTATACACGCAGGAACATTGGCTAAACCATGGAGTGGATACGAAGATTTGAGAACCGAAGTTGGTGATGCTTGGTATGGTTATTTTGGAATACCTAGCAATCCAAGTGTATTGGTAAATCGTGAGCAGAATAATGGTACATGGAATATTATAACCGATGCAAACGCTATAGCAAGTGCTGTGGAAGCAACTATGGGAGCTGAGACTCAGGTAGCTTTCGAGATGTCGTCGGCATACGATGATGCTAGTAGAAGTGGTATTGTTACTGCTAATCTAGAGTTCTTGAAAGATGTTGAAGGAGAACTTACTCTTACATTAGTTGTTATAGAAGACGGCTTGGAGGGTAAACAAAAAACTCCGCAAGGCGATGTTGAAGACTATGTTTTCAACCATGTGTTCCGTATGGCTATTACCGACCTTTGGGGTACAGATATTGATGCCGATGGTAAAAGAGGTACTTGCAGAGAAGGTAAGATTAAGTTTGCTTTGCCTGAACAATATGTTGCAGAAAACTGTCATATAGTAGGTTTTATATCTGACAAGAATACAAAATACATATTGCAAGCTGCTGAAACAAGCGTTAAATAAGTTTACAGCTGAAAGAATATAGAACTAAACCCTATAAGGTGTAAAGGTCTGTAAGTATATAAAACTCTTGCAGACCTTTCTTCTTTTAGAGGTTGTTTGTATATAAAAATTATAAGTACAAAATATATTGATGTTGCAAAGAAAAATAATTTCACATACTTATATGGTTGAGTCGGAAAAAATATGTATCTTTGCAGTTTCGTAAAAATAATATCTAAAACTATATAATATGTTCAAAAAGATACCACATACATTTACAATAGTGTTCTTTTTAATACTATTGGCAGCTATGCTAACTTGGGTTATACCTGGTGGAGAATTTGTAAGAGAGACAATAATGGTCAATGGAAGCGAACGTGAAGTTGTGATGAACGACTCGTTTCATTATGTAGAGAGTACTCCACAGACATGGCAGGTATTTACTTCGTTTTTTAATGGATTTGTAGATAAAGCAGATATTATAGTATTTATACTTATGGTAGGAGGTGCTTTTTGGATATTGAATAGCAGCAATAGTATAGATATTGGAGTAAAGGCTTTTTTGCGTAAGGTAACCAAATTGCAACGCTATAAATTTTTCCAAAAAGTAGGTGTCGATAATCTTATTCTTACAGCTATAATGTTACTGTTTAGTGTATTCGGAGCTGTGTTTGGAATGAGCGAGGAAACTATAGCTTTTGTTGTTATATTCGTTCCATTGGCTATAAGTATGGGTTACGATAGTATTGTGGGAGTGTGTATATGCTATATGGCTGCCCATATTGGTTTTGCAGGAGCGGTGCTCAATCCGTTTACTATTGGTATAGCACAAGGTATAGCACAAATACCTATCTTTTCAGGTTTGGAGTATAGAATTATGTGTTGGTTTGTACTTACATTTATAGGTATAACATTCGTGTTGTGGTATGCCAGACGTATAAAGAAAGACCCAACCAAAAGTCCTGTCTACAAATTAGATGCCTATTGGCGCGACCGTGTGAATACTCAAGATGTTGAGGGGGTAACATATCATACACCAAAAGCTGCTTGGGTGGTATGGGTATTTCTTACATTGGTAATGGCATACTATGCTATAACAATGCCTACCACATCTATTACTATTGGCGATGCTCAAACATCGTTGCCGCTATTACCTATATTTGCTGTATTGTTCTTTGTTACAGGATTTTTTACATTACGTAAGTCAGTGCATTTTTTTATTTTAAACCTACTTATGTTCACCATTTTGTATTTGGTGGTAGGTGTTTTAGGTTATGGATGGTATGTGATGGAAATATCTGCCCTTTTCCTTGCTATGGGTGTGTTTAGTGGTATAGCAAATAGCGAAACAGCTGATGGTATTGTAAAACTATTCCTCGAAGGGGCAAAAGATATAATGACTGCTGCTTTGGTGGTAGGTTTGGCATCAGGTATTATTTTTATTCTTAAAGATGGCAAGGTTATCGATACGTTGTTGTATGGTCTTACCAAGTCGTTGGCATCGTTGGGCGAGGTGGCTAGTGTAGGTGTTATGTATGTATTTCAAACAGCGTTGAATGTTATTATGCCTTCAGGTAGTGCAAAAGCTGCTCTTACTATACCTATTATGACTCAGTTTGCCGACCTTATAGAGGTTAGTCGTCAAACTACGGTGCTTGCATTTCAGTTTGGTGATGGATTTACAAATATGATTACTCCTACCAGTGGTGTGCTTATCGGTTGTTTGGGTATAGCTAAAATACCTTATGGAGTTTGGGTGAAATGGGTATGGAAGTTTATCTTGTTTTTGATATTTGTAGGATTCTTGTTGTTATTACCTACACTGTTTGTATCGTTGCCTGGGTTTGTGTAAGACGACATTCCGAAACAATATAATACAAAATATCCCTCAATGATTTTTGCATCGATGAGGGATGTTTTTTTTATGTGTAATGACATTATTTTATTTGCTTACTCCAAAACCAATCAACCTGTCGTATATATCTCCTGGATTGCGTTGGTAAACGTAGATATAATAGTCGTTTGCTGTTTGGAAGTGGTCGCCTTCTATGGTGGATGTCAGTCCTTCTGTTGCTCCTATAGGTAGGAATATCAGTTGGTAAGAATAATAACCTTGTTTTAAAAATAAGCGTGCTGTGTATGCCTTCATGTTTTCGTTCCATTCCATTCTCGAAGATTCATCGAGTTTCCAATCGGTTAAATCTCCTACAATGTATATGTTACCATCAAGGTAGGGGAGTTGTTGTGGTAGCGAAAAGTTCACCCAGGCATAGTCCGATTCAGTATTTGCATTCTGTGTGTTTACTGCTGCTATCTTGAATTGTCCGTTTAGTCCGTATTCAAATATATATGCATCTCTCGAACGATTTTCGTCAGGTTTGAGGAATATTATGTTTTCTCCTCCAAAATATTCTATCTTCCAAATGTTGTTCATTGGAATTTGAATGTTGCTGAAGTCGAAGTTTCTAAATTCGTTTCCACCGGGAAATATGTTCTCTTTTTTCCAACGGTAGTTGAGGGTGTTTCCGCTCATACTTTCCAATGGCAGCAACCTTGTCAGGTCGGTGCGTCCGTTTTGTTGTGCATATACAAACAGATAGGTGTCAGGGTTTATAAAGTAGTTGTTGTTGGTGGGGTTTATTGTCACTGTAAGATTTTGGTTCTCGTTCAGTCCCATAGCACCTTGTGGTCTGCCTACACTTGCTTCCACTATTGTGAGGGGTTCGTATACTTTGAACCGACGTGTAAATACTATGCTGTCAGGGTCGGACTGTAGATATACCGTAAGTAGGTAATTGCCTGAAGCAGAAAAACTACTCATATCGTTGGGAATACTTTGCCAATAGTTTACATAGTGTTCCATTGTGGTGAACGAGAATTGCTGATTGTCTATAGACCCCTCTTCAAACCCATTCATATAGTCCGACACCGATATATCTGATATTTGCCAATCGTGGGTGCAGTGTTGTATGCGATAGCGGTAAAAGTTCGAGTTGTCGCCAAGTTCATCGAAGCGAAGCATTAGTTTTTCGTTGCTGCCAAGTTGAATGATGGGTAGCGACATTTCTACTCCCTGTTTGCCAAATATAATGCTTTTTATGTTCGATGAGTAAACCGAATCTGTAGCAATACCTTGTGCTGATGTGCATATACTTATTGCTATACATGCTACAAATGTTAGTATTTTTCTGTTCATATTTTGTATAATTTACTTTATTCTTTGTTTTGTATCTACAAATTTGAGTGCCTGTTTGTTTTGTATATAACGAGATAAAATGCAATAAATTATGGCAATTCTAAAAATTGCTTTGTAGGTGGTTTGCGGAATTTCACTGGAAAGATTTCGGTTGAAAAACACAGCGTTGCGATAGCAACATCGACAAAGTCAAACCACACAAAAGTTTAAAGAAGATTTCTTCTATTTTACTAAACGTGGAATTTTTAGAAGTTGCCTTATATTATTCCTCTCCCCAAAGTTGTCTATTCTGTTTTTTTCTGATAAAAAAGAAAAAAAGAAACATTCCACATATTTGCAGAATGTTTCTTTTGGTTGAATATTTATTTTGTAGACAATCTACTATTTGTTTACTTGGAATTTTTTGTTACCGGTAGTGAAGAAATCTACTATTTGGTTAGCAGCAGCTATACCGGCGTTGATGTTAGCTTCTTCTGTTTGAGCACCCATTTTTTTAGGAGTAGAGAAGTAACGACCTTCCAATTTAGCAAATTCTTCGTGAGCGTCTGGCATAATGTCAGAGATGTATCTGATGTCAGCACGTTCGTTCATAAGTTTCAACAATTCAGCTTCGTTGATAACTTCTTTACGAGCAGTGTTTACTACGATACCACCTTTTTTCATTTTGTTTACTACTTCGTAGTTGATGCTGTTTTTAGTTTCAGCAGTTGCAGGGATGTGTAGAGATACGATGTCGCACATTTCGAACAAAGCGTCTCTTGAATCAACAGCTTTTACACCGGCAGCTTCGATAGCTTCTTTTGGGCAGAAAGCGTCGAAAGCGTAAACTTCCATACCGAAACCTTGAGCTATACGAGCAACGTTGCGTCCTACGTTACCGAATGCCAAGATACCGATTTTTTTACCCATAAGTTCAGAACCTGATTTTCCGTTGAAGAAGTTGCGAACTCCGTATACCAACATACCCATTACCAATTCGGCAACAGCGTTAGAGTTTTGACCGGGAGTGTTCATTGCAACGATACCTCTTGCTGTACAAGCTTCAAGGTCTAAGTTGTCGAAACCAGCACCTGCACGTACAACTATTTTCAAGTTTTTTGCGTGGTCGATAACTTCTTTAGTAACTTTGTCAGAACGAACTATCAAAGCGTCTGCGTCAGCAACAGCTGCGTAAAATTCGTTTACATCTGTATATTTTTCCAAAAGTGCCATTTCATAACCAGCACCTTCTACTACATTGCGTATGCCGTCAACGGCAACTTTTGCAAATGGTTTTTCTGTAGCAACTAATACTTTCATTTTCTTTATTATTTGTTGAAGTTCTTCGAGGGTCGTAAGTTTTATAGTGTCGTGCTGACCATCTTGTGCCACCTTCGACGATAATATACTCATTATTCCCATTGTTCGAACTTGTATTATATATTAATATAAAACAATAAGACTATGGATTGCTCCACAGTCCTATTGCATTGATTTTGTCAATTATTATTTGTTAGCTTTTTCAAATTCTTGCATGCAAGCTACCAATGCTTCAACGTCTTCGTAAGAGCAAGCGTTGTACAAAGAAGCACGGAAACCACCTACCGAACGGTGTCCTTTGATACCAACCATACCGCGTTCTTTAGCAAATGCCATGAAAGCATCTTGTTTATCTTGATAACCTTCTGCCATTACCCAGCAGTGGTTCATGATAGAACGGTCTTCTTTAGCAGCTGTTCCTACGAACATACAGTTGCGGTCGATTTCGTCGTACAACAAGTTAGATTTCTTAACGTTGATTTTGTTCATTTCTTCTACACCACCGATAGTTTCTTTCAACCATTTCAATGTTTCGTGCATTGCGAAGATTGGAAGTACAGGAGGAGTGTTGAACATACTGATGTCGCGAGCTTCTGCCAAAGCATGAGTGCGATAGTCTACCATTGTTGGAAGTGGGTTCATGTATTTGCGGTCTTGGATTTTGCCAAGGATGTCTTTGCGTACGATAACGAAAGTAACACCTGCAGGACCTACGTTCTTTTGTGCACCACCGTAGATAAGACCATATTTAGTTACGTCTACAGGACGACTCATAATGTCAGACGACATATCAGCAATCAACATGATTGGGCAATCCATATCATATTTGATTTCAGTACCGTAGATAGTATTGTTTGTTGTGATGTGGAAATAATCAGCATCTGTTGGGATAGTGTAATCTTTTGGTATGTAGCTGTAAGTTTTGTCTTCAGAAGAAGCAACGATTACAGTTTCACCGAACAATTTAGCTTCTTTAGCAGCTTTCTTTGCCCAAACACCTGTTTGTAAGTAAGCAGCTTTCTTTTCCATTAAGTTAGCTGGAACTGTCATAAATTGAGTGCTTGCACCACCACCCAAGAATAATACTTCGTATTCAGCGGGGATGTTCAAAAGGTCACGCCATAGTTGACGAGTTTCTTCCATTACTCTTTCCCAACCAGGTGTACGGTGAGAGATTTCTAAAAGTCCGATTCCTGTGTTGTCAAAATCACGGATAGCAGCTATTGTACTTTCAACAGCTTCTTTTGGTAAAACGCAAGGACCTGCGTTAAAATTATGTACTTTTTTCATTTTAATTTTTGCTTTAAAATATTTATAATCAAATAATTGTTTCGTTAATAGGTTTTCTATTTCTTCTACAAATGTAAGGTTTTTTCTTCACTTTTTCAACCTTATATTTTTTATTTTTCAGCATTTGGTGGTTGTTATTTTATATCTCTCTTGTTGTCAGATGGTTGTGTGTTGATAATTGTCGAAAAAATATTATATTCGCTTATCGGTGTTTTTTTGTCTAAAATACAATCATTTTTACACTGTTTCAAATGTCGGTGGGATAGGTAGGTAGGGGATAGAAACTTAAAACTAACAACAAAAATAAAAAAAACACCCCCCCTGTAGCGCTACCGCTACCGCTACCTTTTGTGAGTAATGAGAGTATAGAAAGGTATAGAGTGTATAGAAAGTATAGAAAGAACAATTACTAATTACTTACTTGTCCGTTGTTGTTCTGTGATAAAAAAAAGAATCGGAATAATCATTTTTTTGATGATTATCCGATTCTTAGTAATAATAAATAAAATAGAAACAAATGAAGAAAACTATAATTTAGTACATACCTTATTTTCATCTTCTTTCACCAGATTACCCTTCTTCCAGTCAGAAATCCAATTTTTCACTGTACCTTCTTTCAATGATGGAAAGTAATCCAAATACAATTCCTTTACATCATCCCTGGTAAAGGTAGCTGGCAAACGACGAAATACTTCAGATTTTGCACTTATATTTTTCTTTTCCGTAGTTATACCTGTAAATGTTTTTTCTACTTTTTCAGTGCTAGCCATAAGCATTTTATCGAATAATTTATATTGTCCATGCACGCACATTTCAAACACTGCTCTGAACATTTTTTGTATTTCATCATTGGCAACAGGAATTTCACATAAGTTACCGTCTTTATCCATACACACTGGTACGTATGCTGTTTCATTGTATACAGTAGTTACTGGTTGCTCTATTTCTTTACCCGTACGCAAATTCGTTGTAGTATATGTATACGTTTCATTACTTGCTTGAAAACTCAAACCTTGCTCATACATCCATGTCAGATACATTACTACACTTACACGTTCGGCATTAGCTATTGCACGTTCTACTATCGGAGTGTATATTTCAGCTGTGGCAGCGTCCATTTTATTTACATAATTGGCTAAATACTCTTTTTCCAATTTTTCGTAAAGTCCATCGAATATGTAATTTGCATCTATTGTGATGTTTTCCAAACTGCGCAAGTATGCAATCAAATCTTTTATTTTTGCACTGTCATAATATTGATTATATGTCTTTTTCAATCCTACAGGTGTTACTATTGGCATAATCATCATACGATTGATAGTACCATTGTCGGCATCACCGATTGCATTTACAAGTGGTATCAGACTTCCCAGTGTACCACACGCATTCACACTTAGCCTTACCCTTGGGTTTCCTTTAGTACCTTCAATTGTTTTTGCATCTTTATCAAGTTCTTCACCATCGTACCCTTTACGGAACACTGACGTGGGTATACCATTATCACCAGACGTAAGTTTCTTTGTAATTTCGTCGTATTCGGCAGTGAAAGTTATAGCAGTACCACGATTGTATTTTTCGATTCTCATTAAATTATCTACCAATGCAGGATAACTACTATCTATTGACATGTTATCTTTTCTATATTTTTCTGCCACTTCTTGCAATGCTGCCACATCTTTTCCTGCTTGTGCACGCATGGCATTATAAGTATTACATTCTTCGGTAGTTACGACCCCAAAACCTTTTTTATTGTTTACGCTCATATCATCCTTACCTTTACCAGTAGTGGCAACATGTATTGCCTGAAGCAGTATACTGCGTGCACGTTTACGCGGACAAAGTATCTCTACCCCAGACAGATGTGGTGTAAGCATTACCATAGAAGCTATTATTTGACTTGGCAAAAAATAGTGCCCTTGTAAACTGGGATGTCCATATTTTTCAAAGAAATACGTCCCCAAATTAGTCATTATTATTTCGGGATAATCGATGTTATTAAACTGACATACAATATCTTCCCATGTATAAGAATCTTGAAACGCACGCGGACGCATTTCATCAGGAACTACATTATTTTTTATTACACCTTTATTATCTGCCCAATCCAACAATGATGTCAATTCACTTACTCCGTTTTCACCTCGTACAGCTGGTTCATCATTCTCGTTGAACGATTTGAATGTTTTTACCCGACTTTCTATATATTCAATATAAATATCCTTACGTTGGATTGGATAATTATTCCATCCTAATTCGGCACACAATGCCTTTAGTTGACTATGACGCTGATTTACAACATAGTCTTTTTCATTGATATACGTATCTATAAGTGTTTTTTCTTCTTCTGTAATAGGATAACTATAATCAATAGCAATAGGCGTTGTTTCTTTCTTTGCCTTATTGTTTTTTTCCACTATTTTTTGGGTATGTTTTTTAGTATTTCCAATCGAAGTAAGTCTTTGATTTATAGGCAAATCAAATACATCTTCACGTATATGCTCTATGTAATCCATCGGAACAAGAAACTTTTTACGTCCAAGGTTTTTACAATTTTTATCGTGATTTTCGGGCATTTGAAGAACTTTATCCACATATATCTGATTTTGATTGATATTGTCTATATCATTGAAAGGCAAAAATATAGCATGGAAACCTTTTAATGACGGACTTTTTGCAAGATATACCAAGTTATCCATCAATTCAGGTGTGTTCTTTATCTTGTCTATACCCGTTTGCATTTCTTCCTGCGAATGTCCGTCATAGTCGTAAAAGAACAGTCCGTTACTTAGCATATCTGCATCTTCAGCACCATTGTTTACACTGTAACCCATTGGAAACAAACAAGGTAATTGCTTTTTATACGCATCGTATTCTGGGTCTGCATGTTTAGTATACTTTGCCAATTCGGCAGTTAATTCTTTTAGTTTAGCATCGTTTACTATACTTTCAAATGTCTCAAAGTCACGTATATTGTACACAACCTTATCTTTGTAGAAAGTCGAAAAACCCATTTGAATCTTACCTGTTTCTTGGTATTTGTCATATCCTTTTTCTTTCAATGTCTTTTTTAAGTGACTGAAATCAAATTTCTTAACGGCAGGTTTTTCTTCTGATGTAGGTTCTGCTGCCGTAGTAGTAGTAGTTACTGCTGGTTTTTCTGCTTTATTAGTAGTATAACGTAAAAAAGCGCTGATATTATTAGTGATACCATCTCTCAGAACACCACTTTGACTGATATTCATCACCCATTTATCACCCACCTGTACATGCGAAGTTTTCCCTTGATTCATATTGTGCCAAGCACTAGCAGCTACCACATTATTATCGTCTATCTGGCACATTAATGTCAGATATTTATCGTTGTTATTTCTAACGTCCACTATTGTAGCAGATGTTGCTATAGTATTATATATATGTGTTTTGGCAGTATTGTCATCTACCCTCACCATTTTTTCTACCTGCATCACAGTAGTGTTGTTACTTACATGGTAGCTTACTTCCACTTCGTAGGTAGCGTCTTTTTTTATTTCTTTCACCTTGTCTTCAGGCATATAAGCGTATGCCAAGGTAGCAGGCGAGTCACCTTCTTTTGTCACTCCCACCAGAGCGACTTTGTCTTTACCCAATGGGGTAATATTACTTACTATTTTCTCCATTATTATTTTATTTTTTTTATATTATTATTTTTACTATTATAAATAGTAGCATTTTTTATTTTTACAATATTAATATTGTATTTTTCTTTTAAAAAATCAAATTCATTTTTTTTCATTCAACATTCACCTCCTTTCTTTGTTATATATATTATTATTGTATTTTTGTTTTGTTTACTTGGTGTATTGTCTGTTATCACCACATTGTCTTGAAAGACAAACATTGTTTCTACTCTTTTCATCATTTTTTTAACTATATTGTTTATTTTTTTAAAACTTATATATGATATAACCATTTTGTTTATGGAATTTCCACAAAAATCGGGAAAAAAATTTCATTTTTCTTCACACATTAAAGATACTTTGCATATAATCAGCTGTTTACAACTGATTATATGCAAAAAGAAATTATATTGGAAGATTTTGAAAAAGGGTTGTTTTACTATTTCTTCGTCATTTTTCTACGTATTTTTCAATACGTTCTTCATCTTGTTTTCTTTTAGATATATGATGTATTTTTATTTTTCATATAAAACATTAACCACAAATTGTGTTCTATTGTTTTTGTTACCATTTGAGTGGTAAGATTTTTTCTTCTCTTTTTTTGCGGTTTTGTACCTAAACTTTTGTTCATCGTTCTAAATGTACGTTCGTAATTATTCATAATATTTTATTTTTATTGTTTTGATTAATACTAACTATATTTATTCACTTAGTATAGGAACTACTGTTGCCAGTAGTTCCATTTATCTTTATCATTATATCATTCCACTCGTCTTGTGTTTTTACCGTAAACGCTTTATTTTGAAGCTCTTGAATTTTTTTTCTTTTTCCATATTATTATGTTTTTATTCAGCCAATAATTCATTGATTTCGTCAACCAAGACTCGCAAATCCAACCTCCAACCCTGAAAATAATACCATCCTTCACTTTTTCTTTCACCACTAGCACCGCTTATCCATCCTTCACTTTCTATTTGTTCTTTCATTCTATCTCTACATTCTTCTATCATTTCACGTGTAAGTAAATGCCAATCCCAATGTGCTATAATATCTATACCACAATCATCACTCCACACAACGTTTTTAACTCGTTCTACATCATGTTCAAAATCGTAAATAACATTGATTATATTCTGATATACTTCTTCAACATCCATATTTTCGTTATATGGTATCGAATCAATTAAAATCAAACCATTACCACAAGGAGTACCAAAAACACATTCATATCCATACGCTTCATAATCTTCTCTATTAGCAATCAATACATAACTACCTTTTTTATTTGGTTCGCTAGCGTCAAAGTTGATGTCTATTTTTCCATCACTATATCGAAAACCACCCGTCTCTATATCATTATTATAACAATATTGTCTGAAATTTAAACAACTAACCACGTCATCACATTTATCTGCCATACTTACAAATTCTTCACATATTTCATCATCTTCATCTACATAAAAGAAACAATCACCACCTTCTGTATCTCTGAGTACAAGACTATCTTCTACATAACAATGTTCTTCTACATATTTTCTTTTCATTTCGTAGCTTACATCTTGTTTTTTTACTTTATTTTCCATTGTTTCTTTATTTAATTTTTCATTTGTGTTACATTTTATTTGTTCTTCTTGTTGTGCTTTAGCACTTACATTTACTTTTTCTTTCATTTTTCTACGTATTTAAATTATTTATTTATTTTCTCTTAAAAAAAACCTTACATATTAATAACCGAAACAAACTGCTTTTTTCCACATTTTTTTTTATTTTTTTACTATTCAATTTCATATCTATCTGATGAACAATCAAATAAAAATAAATAAGTGTAGCAAACTAAGATTGCCTTTTCTTATTTTACTACACCTATATAAAGCAAAAAAAAACTTAGAAACCTTCCTAAGTTTTAGCATCAAAAAAAAATCATGGAGTTTACCCCCAAGTTTTTCAAGTAAAAAAACAGTCTGTACATTATTTTATTTCATCTATTTGTGGGTGGGTACTGTTCTTCGCCATTTCCACGTTTTTTTATCATTTTCTCTTCATTTCATTTTATATTTAAATTAAACCATATATTTTATCACTCTTACACCTTATAAACTCCCAAATTTACGTTTTTGGGTAATTTCTCATGTTAATAATTCTTAAATCATTATTTTTTAAACCACTTTTCACACCATTTCTTATCATTTCTTACTCTTTACCTATATAACACCTGAATTTCCGTTTTTTTTATCATTTTTTCTTCATTTCATTTTATATTTAAATTAAACCATATATATTTATCACTTACACCTATATAACTCCCGAATTTACGTTTTTGGGTAATTCCTCATGTTAAAATATATAAAAAAAATCCCCACTATTTACAACATCTTATTTTTCAGAGATTTATTTTTTTTTGAGGAAATTTTCATTTTACAACATCTGTCCGTTGTCCGTAGAAAAAGTGTAGCGTAGCGTAGCGTAGCGCTACGGGGGGTGTTTTTTTTCAGTATATTATATATATATAGATATATATAGAACTATATATAATATATAGATAGATATAGAATAAAAGATATAATAGATAATAAATATAAGCAAGAGAAATAAGAAACAAAACAATTTTGTTTTTTGCTACAAAATTGTTCCGTTTTTTAGATAAAAATATTTTTATTGCTATACAACTGATTTACAAGAACCAATCAAAATAATATGAGATTTTTTTTGCTTTTTGTGCAAAAAAATCTCTTTTATCTCTGCTTTTTTCAAATTTGATACTATTTATATATATAAAGGCAAAGGACAAAAGTCTCACGTCTTACGTCTTACGTCTCAAGTCTTTCAATAATAACTAAATAAAAAAAGTATAAAAAGATGAGCAAAATCGTATTGAAAAGTTTGGAGCAGAACATCAATTATTTGAACTCCAACACAGTAGCAAGCGGATACAAACTTTATCCTGTCCGCTACACCACTATAGATGGTGAAGAATTGGTAAGAACCATAACCAAAAACAGTTATGTGCCACAAGCATTTGTAAGTGCCAGTGTATGCGGCATAACCGAGGCAATAGAGAATTATTTACTTAACGGACACAGCATCGAACTTCCTGGTTTTGGCATATTTTCATTAAGTTGCGAATGCAAGACAGTGAAGAGTGCCGAAGATGCAGGGTTGAGTCAGTTTCGTGGTTTGAACATCAACTTTCGTCCTTCTATGGAGCTGAAACAAAAGTTAGCGAATGTCGACTTGGCATTGGATGGCATTTGGAAATGCCTTGATTTGACTGCGGACGAGAAAGTGTATCAACGCATTACAACCACAACCAACCACGATGGTGTAGAACTTCCTGGTGAAGATGACAACGAAGTGGTAGAACCAAACAACCCCGACAATGGTGGCAACAACAACGGTGGTGGCGGTTTTGAAGGATAGGATTTACGGATTTACGGAATTACGGAATTACGGAATTACGGAATTACGGATTTACGGATTTACGGATTTTTGGAATTATGGAATCACGGATTTTTGGAATTACGGAATCATGGAATTACGGAATTACGGATTTGCCGCTCCAAGGATGTGGAACTTCGGTTCTGCATCCTTTTGTTGTTTATAATTAGTTATTAATAAATACTTTTCTCTACTTTCTCTACTTTCTCTACCCTTCTTTACTTTCTATACCCTCATTACTCACAAAAGGTAGCGGTAGCGTAGCGCTACAGGGGGGTGTTTTTTTTATTTGTTAGTTTTTCAGTCAGAAGTTTAGTAGTTTCTATACTTTTCTATACTTTCTATACCTTTCTCTACCATCTATACTTTCTATACCTTTCTCTACCCTCTCTACCCTCTATACCTTCCCTGACAAAAATGTTTTTCATATCTTATTCCATTTCTATTATTCTGCCATTAAAATACTTGTTCCAATCAGATTCTTTGTATTTCTCCAAACTGCCTTTGGGTACTAATAGTGTGACTGTGGGGGGGAATTCATTATCGATAGCTAAATTCGGTGGGGTTGTTGCTAAACATGTAATTGTTTCCAACTTGAGACAACCCTCGAATAGGTTTTTACCAATGTATTTCACTCCCTTGCCTATAACGACACTGATTAGGTTGCTGCAATTATTGAATACTTCGTTGTTGATTTTTTTTACTTTATTGGGGATTACTATGGTAGACAAACTTGAACAGTTATAGAATGCCCATTGGTCTATATATTTCACACTGTTGGGAATGGTGATAGATGGTAAATTTTTACAATCAGAAAACATTAACCATGTGATGCCTTTAATATTGTTTGGCAGTGTTATTGACGATAGGTTTGTACAACCATTAAAAGCTGAAGTTCCTATTGATTTTACACTGTTGGGTATTGTTAAAGATATCAGACTTTTACAATCTGCGAATACACCTTCGCCCATTGATTTTACACTATTTGGGATATTGATATGCTTTAGGTTGTTGCATCCGCTAAAACAATGATAATCCATACTTTTTACACTATTGGGTATGTAGATAGAGTCTAAACTAGGACAATTTTCGAATGCCATAGCTTTTATGTGTTTTACACTGTTGGGGATGTGTACATATTTAAGGTTATCGCAGTTTGCTAAAGTAGCAAACTTAATTTTCTTGATACCGTGGGGGATAATAATGCTGTCGAAATCGTTGCTATAAAAAGATGACATTCCAATATTTTTAATATTGCTTGGGATTGTTACCGATTTTAAACTACAATTGCCCAAAGCACCCAATTTGATGTCAGTGATGCTGCTTGGAATATTAATTGATTCCAAACGTTTACACTCGTAAAATACACAATGATTTAGTTTTTTAATGTTTTGGGGTATTTTTATCGAAGTGAGGTTCTCGCATTTTGAAAATGCAAACATACCTATATGCTCTATATTTTCAGGTATATACACCGAACTTAAATTGTAACATTTGAAAAATGTAAAAGGTTTTATTTTGGTTAAACCTTCAGGAAGTATTACGCTATCCAGACAGTAACAACAGGTGAATGCCTGTGATTCAATTTCTTTGATACTTTGGGGGATAACAACAGTGATTAGGTTGTCACAATGATAGAAAGCTGACTTTTTTATAGTCTTTACACCTTCAGGTATGCTTACATAAAACAAGCTGTCGCAGTTTTCGAATGCTTTTTTGCCAATGCTTTTTACGGTATATGTATGTCCGTTGTGCTCTACTGTGGCAGGAATGTTTACCTCAGTGGCGGTATCGTTGCAATCTTTTACTGTTACCTTTTTCAACCACGATACTTTGTAGGTTAAATTGCCTATGGTAAACCGTTCTTGCGAGTAAAGACAACTTACATATATTATAGTTATCAGTGCTAATATTATCCGTTTCATATCTTATTCCATTTCTTTTATTCTACCATCAAAATACTTGTTCCAATCGGAGTTGATGTAGTTATATAAACTTCCTTTGGGAACTAACAGTGTAATATCGTTGGGGTAGGGGAAAACTTCTATCTCTAATGTTGGTGGTTCTTTTGCTAAGCAGGTTATTGTTTTTAGATTGGTACAATTTAAAAATGCGAATGCTACTATGGTGTCTACATTGCTGCCTATTACTACTTGTTTTAGGTTTTTACAGTTTTCAAATGCACAAACTTCAATGCAGTTGACATTATCAGGGATTGTTATTGATTCTAAACTGCTGCAATCTTTGAAAATATATGGGGCAATCCAATCTATTTCATTGGGAAGTTCTACTGATGTTAAACTGCTACAACCAACAAATACATTATCTTCTATGTTCTTGACACTGATGGGAATGGTTATAGACTTTAAACTTTCACATCCTGCAAATGTGCCTGTTCGAATGGTTGTAATACTTCGTGGTATGGTGACTGAAATTAATTTTTTACAACATGAAAATGCTTCTGATGCTATCAGTCGTGTGGTTTTGTGTATAGAATATTCACCGCTCAGCAGTGTGTCTGCCGAAAGCAAACACCCATCTTTATATAGTACGTTGTCAGTCCAATTGTCTTTGTTGTTGTAGAATGCTGTGTTGTGAAATGCAGTAGATTCAATGTGTTTTACTGCTTTGGGAATGGTAAAGTTTGTTAGGTTTACGCAATTGTGAAATGCCCAAGTATTGATACTCTTCACCGATTTGGGTATAGCTACTGTTGTTATATTACTTTTGTTGGCGAATGCTTCAAATCCAATAGCTGTAATTTTGTAAGTCAGTCCATTGTGTGTTATTTTTGTTGGTATGTTTACCACAGATGATGTGTCGTTGCAGCATACCAAGCGTAGCTCTTTGATGCCTATAACTTCGTATTCGAAATTGTCTACAATGAAATGCAATCCTATTTGATAGGTTTTTGTTGCACAACCTATTATCACAATGCTAAGTGCTAATATTATCCGTTTCATATCTTATTCCATTTCTTTTATTCTACCATTAAAATAGTTGCTCCAATCG
This sequence comes from Bacteroidales bacterium, assembly GCA_017561155.1. Classification (GTDB taxonomy): domain Bacteria; phylum Bacteroidota; class Bacteroidia; order Bacteroidales; family P3; genus HGM05376. The sequence continues at coordinate 25,801 of JAFZDP010000068.1, forward strand.
GAGTTGATGTATTTATCTTTGCACCCTTTGGGGACTAATAGTGTAATATCGTTTGGGTAGGGGAAAACACTTTCAATACGAAATATTTCTAAAAAGAGGATAATTGTTGGTGGTTCTTTAGCTAAGCAGGTTATTGTTTTTATATTGTTGCAACCATCAAAGGCAGAATTTACAATATTGGTAATGCTACTTGGAATAACTATCGATGTCAAAGATTTACATTTATAAAAAGTAATATTTTCTATAATTCTAACGCTGTGGGGAATAACTATCGAGGTTAGAGCAGAACAATCTGAAAATGCTCCAAAACCTATGTGTGCAACACTATTGGGAATACTGATAGATGTCAATTCTTTGCAATAGTCAAATGCTCTATCAGCTATAAGACGTGTTTTTTCTTTTACGGTGTATGCACCTCTTAATAATGTGTCGGCAACCAATAAGCAATCGTCTTTATACAGCACATCGCCTTCCCAATTGTCTTTGTTGTTATAGAAAGCTGTGTTGTAGAAAACTTCACATCCAAGATGTTCTACCGTAGATGGTATATTAAATCTTTCCAGATTATTGCAATTGTAAAATGCACTATATTCAATAGAAACAATGCTGTCGGGTATTTTAATGCTTTTCAAACTACTACACCCAAGGAATGCCATAGACCGAATACTATCTATGCTGTTGGGAAGCGAAACCGAGGTTAAACTGCTACAAAACATAAATGCTTCAGGTGGTATGTTGTTTATACTATTGGGTACAACAATAGACTGCAATCCCTCACAACCTCTGAATGCCTTTTCTGCTATCAACCGAGTGCCTTCTGCTATAGAATAATCTCCTCTTATAGCACTATCTACCGCCAATAAACATCCATCTTTATACAGTACATTATCTTTCCAATTATTTTTATTGTTGAAAAATGCTGTGTTTTCAAAAGCTTGGTTTCCTATGGTTTTTACAGATGATGGTATGGTGAAATCTGATAAACTATCGCATGCATAAAATGCTCGAGCACCAATATGAGTGATACTGCTTGGTAGATTTATTGAAACTAATTTATCGCAGCTATTGAAAGTGTTTGATTCGATAGAGATAACACCTTCGGGTATATTTATCGAAGTCAAACTTTTGCAACCACTGAATGCAAAATCTCCGATATATGTAACACTGCTTGGAATATTGACAGAGTCCAACTTGTTACAAGCACTAAAAGAGCTATACTTTATGCGACTAATGCCGTTGGGTAAACGAATTGATGTAAGATTGGTGCAGTAGCTGAATGATGAACCAATTTCTGAAACCCCATCGGGGATGATAATCGAGGTTAATCTTTTACAATTCCAAAATGCTTCATCAGATATTAGTCGTGTACCTTCCAATACCGTATATTCTCCACTTATGGTGGTGTCTACTGCAAGCAAGCATCCGTCTTTATATAGAACTTTGCCTGTCCAATTGTCTTTGTTTTTATAGAAAGCTGTTGAGTTTAGAGAGTATATATTTATCTCTGTTACAGATGGTGGAATGTTGAAGGTTGTTAAGTTACTGCAGTCTTCAAACATCATCATATCTATATCCGTAATAGTGTTGGGGAATGTGACAGATGTTAGTTTGCTACAACCTTTAAACACTTCAAAATAAATATGTTTAACATTGTATTCCTTATTCTTATACATCACCTTTGGTGGAATATTTATTGCTGTGGCGGTGGTATTATTGCAGCGTAGCAGGCATACTTCATCATTGTCCATTATTTCGTAGGTTAAGTCGCCTATGGTGAAAGTATTATTATTGTTTGTACAACTTACTGCTATGATGTTTAGCAGCAATAAAACTATATATATTATCCGTTTCATATCTTATTCCATTTCTTTTATTCTACCATTAAAATACTTGTTCCAATCGGATTCTTTGTATTTCTCCAAACTGCCTTTGGGTACTAACAGTGTTGCGGTTGTATTTTTGGGAAATATATTTGTACCAGTCAGTGATGGTGGTTTAGTCGATAGGCAGGTAATGGTGGTTAGGTTTGTACAGTCGATGAATACTCTGTGTCCTATGGTTTTTACTTTTTTTGGTATTACTACAGAGGTTAGGTTGCTGCACCCTTTAAACAGCTCCCATTCTAGCGATGTGATGTTTTGAGGTATATCTACTGTGGTTAGGTTGCTGCAGTAGCTAAACACACAATTGTCTATGGTTTCGATGCTGTGTGGTAGATGTATTGTTTTCAAGCTGCTGCAATTATTGAAAGCGTCAAACTCTATAGTTTCTACACCTTCGGCAATATCAACCTCTGACAGGTTGTTACACCCTTTGAAAGCATATTTCTTTATGGTTTTTACATTGCTTGGTATGGCAATGTGCAACAGACTGTTGCAATTAAGGAAAGTGTTGGTTTCGATATGTTTTATTGTTGTGGGGATATTTATTGTTTGCAGACTGCTGCATTCCATAAATGCTGCTTTGCCTATGTATTTTACATTGTCGGGAATAGTTATCGAGGGCAGACTGCTGCAACCATAGAATGTGCTTTCTTCTATACGCTTAATGTTTGTGGGCAAGTTGATAGAAACAAGGTTGCTACATTTGTAAAAGGCACTGTTTTCTAAGGTGGTAATGCTGTTGGGTAGGCGGATAGATGTTAGAGAGGGACAACGAGCAAAGGCACATTTTCCCACATGTTCCAGACTGTTGGGCAAGTCGACAGATGTTAGACTGTGGCATTCATCGAAAGAAAAATCATCAATGCTTACTACGCCATATGGTATTACTATCGATTTTAGGTTTTCGCATTTATAAAATGCCCAACCCCCTATAGATGTTACGCTATTGGGTATTGCAATAGAACTGAGCTTTTTGCACTCTAAAAACATCCCTGCTTCGATGGTGGTAATATTGTTTGGTAGAGAAATCGTTTCGAGGTTTTTGCAATTACTAAAGGCATAAAATCCAATTTTGGTAACGCTGTTTGGAATGTAGATATGTTTTAGTTTGCTGCAATTATCGAAAGCAAATTGTTCAATAGTTGTAACGCTGTTGGGTATAACAATCGATTCTAAATTATGACAGTTGCTGAACATTCCTTTTGGTATAGTTGTGATACTATTGTTTAAAACAACCGATGTTAAACGATTGCATCCGCAAAAGACTTCCTTGCCAATATGTTTAACACTGCTTGGTATTTCGATGTTTTTTATGTTGTCGCAGTCGTAGAAAGCTTGTTTACCTATACGTTCTATAGTGTTTGGTATGGTTATCGATATTATTTTGTCGCAATTAAAAAACGCATCTTTACCTATGGCGCTTACGGTATATGTACGTTTGTTGTATTCTACTGTGGCAGGGATGTTTACAACCGAGTCTATTTCGTTGTAAGCTTTTACCTTTACTTCGCTTCTCGAAGTTTTCTTGTAAGTTATGCTGCCTACGGTAAAATTTCTTTGTGCAAATGCTGTATTTGTACATATTATGACTGTCAGTGCTATTATTATTCTTTTCATAGATGGCGTTTTTTTTGATTTTTGTTGTGTCTTTATATTGCTTTATTTATATTGTTGTTGTATGAATCAGAGTGTTTTATCTGCTATTTGACGACTTTGAAACAGCCTGTTCAGAATGCAAATATACAATAAAATAATTGAAAATAAAAACCTAAATCTAACATTATTTTTTACTGGTGGCAACATGCTTCAGACTGTGTAAAGGAATGTAGTTTTGGGTGGACGTAAATAGTTAATTGTTAGGCAAAGTATATAGTTGCGGTAGGGGTATGCCATTGTTTTGATATTTACATGTCGGTATTTGTTAATGCATTAATAAAATTGTCATATATTAACAGAGAGCGATTTAACACGGAGAATGGCGTATTTGTGCATAAAATACTTTCGGAGTGTAAATATTTAAGCTACGATGATTTTAGAAAATTAGGTGATTGATTATCAGTGAATATTATTTTATGCACTTTCTCTAAAAAATGCTCAGGCGATGGAAATATATCGTTCTCCCGATGGCAATATACCGTCATCGTGATGAAACCCTACCGTCATCGCGATGAAACCCGGGTGTTCTCGTGATGAAAGTATTGGGTTTTGCTATAAAAAGTGCCATAGTTTGCTGTCGAAACTATGCGTTTTACGCTTTGGAAACATAGTGCTTTGGTTGTGTGTTTAACATTTTCGGTTTTTCTTTAACATTTGCTCTGCTTTCAAATATCCCCGATTTGGAGTATTGAAAAACTAATATGGGAAATTTTGAACATATATATAATGTGTCGGAACTTTGTGTGGCAGCCCATCGAGAACCGAAGTGTGGAGTAGGGGAGTTGCGGTGCTTCGGTTGTGCTTTTTTATGGTTTGGTTTGAGTAGGTGTAAAGTTGTCGAAAAGAGGGTGTTTTTGAGTGTTGTAGAAAGTGTTGTAATTTAGCTCTAAAAAGGGTGTTATTTTATGGAAGTCAGAGCGTTGTATAGATGAAGCGAAAAAATGAGAAAAAGGAGGCGAAAAAGTAAAAAAACACGAAAAAAAACACCAAAAAAGGGGACATAAAACTAAGAAGAAGTAGAAAGAATGCGAAATATAATATGTTGATATATATATAAATAAAAGTGCGAATGAAAAATATTCGGTAAAAGAGTTTGTAGATTCAAATAAAATTTGTAACTTTGCAAAATAAAATAGAAATAGAAATGGCAAAGAAAACTAAGGATGCAAGAGTGCAAGTAATATTGGAATGCACAGAACAAAAAGCAAGTGGAATGCCCGGAATGTCGAGATACGTAACAACAAAAAATAAAAAGAATACTCCGGGACGTATGGAGTTAAAGAAATATAACCCCATATTGAAAAAAGTAACAGTTCATAAAGAAATAAAATAGTAAAGAGATATGGCAAAGAAAGCAGTTGCAACATTAAGAATTGGTGAGGAGAAGAAGTATGCAAAAGTGATAAAAACAGAACGTTCTCCAAAAACAGGAGCTTATGTATTTAAAGAAATAATAGTTCCTGATGATATGGTAAAGGATACTCTAACTAAAAAATAATTTTTTTCATACGCTTTTGTTTTTACCCCCAATTCTTGGGGGTATTTTTTTGTGCGTATAAAAATATTTTTGTCAGAGATTGTTGTAGTATTTACGCCGGTTGTAGGCGATAAGTATTACTCTTTTGTGCTATAATAAACTGTGCAAAAGAAAATAAATTTGTATATGTCGAAAAAAATGTGTAATTTCGCATCGTAATTTTAAACATCAACTAGTATGGGATTTTTTTCATTCTTTACCAAAGAAAAAAAGGAAACTCTTGACAAAGGGTTGTCAAAGACAAAAGAGAATATTTTTTCCAAGATTTCCAAGACTCTTGTTGGAAAATCGAAGGTCGACGATGATGTATTAGACCAATTGGAAGAAATACTTATATCTGCCGATGTAGGTGTAGAGACAACACTGAAGATTATTGAACGTTTGCAGGAACGTGTTCAACGCGATAAATACGTGGGAACAAACGAACTGAACAAAATGCTTAAAGAAGAAATAACAGTGTTGCTTACCGAACATGAAGCCGAAGAGCACGACGACTTTTCGTTTTCTACCCCTCACAAACCATACGTTATTATGGTTGTGGGAGTGAATGGTGTGGGCAAAACTACTACTATTGGCAAATTGGCATACCAGTTCAGGCAAGCCGGCAAAAGCGTTATGCTTGGTGCTTCAGATACATTCCGTGCTGCTGCTGTCGACCAACTTACTATATGGTCGGAGAGAGTAGGGGTGCCTATCGTGTCGCAAGGTATGGATGCAGACCCTGCTTCGGTTGCATTTGACACCTTGAAGTCGGCCGTAGCAAAAAATGTAGATGTTGTTTTGATTGACACTGCCGGACGTTTGCACAACAAGATAGGTTTGATGAACGAACTATCGAAGATAAAAAAAGTGATGCAAAAGGTTATTCCTGATGCTCCACACGAAGTATTGTTGGTGTTGGATGCCTCGACCGGACAAAACGCTATAGAGCAAGCCAAACAGTTTACCGAAGCAACAGATGTTAATGCTTTGGCACTTACAAAACTTGATGGTACTGCAAAAGGCGGTGTGATTATCGGAATTTCTGACCAATTTAAGGTGCCGGTAAGATACATAGGTTTGGGCGAAAAAATGACCGATTTGCAAGTGTTCAACTCTAAGGCATTTGTAGATAGTTTGTTTGAATAAAGATTGAAAAATCTATATTATATATAGTTGATGAATAAGGTAAATATAGTAACTTTGGGTTGTTCCAAAAATACCGTAGACTCCGAAAACATAGCAGGGCATTTGAGAGATGCCGGGTTTACTGTGAAATTCGACGACCCCAAGAATACCGCAGATATTGTAATTATCAATACTTGTGGATTTATTGGCGATGCAAAAGAGGAATCGATAAATACCATTTTGGAATACGCCGAACTGAAAAGACGCAAAAAAAATCCTAAAAAGATAATAGTTTGTGGCTGTTTGTCGCAACGCTATGCCGAAGAACTTGCTAATGAAATACCCGAAGTAGATGCTTTCTATGGCGTACACGAATGGGACAAGCTGATAAAGACTATCAGCAACGAATATAACAACGACTTTACAGCAAGTCGTTTGGTTAGTACTCCAAAGCATTATGCTTTTCTGAAGATAGCAGAAGGATGCAACAGAAGTTGTTCGTATTGTGCTATACCATTGATACGTGGTCGTTTTATATCTCGCCCCATCGACGAGTTGGTAGAAGAGGCCAAACATTTGGTAGCCGATGGTGCAAAAGAGTTGCTTGTAATAGCACAAGATACTACATACTACGGAATGGATTTGTACGGAAAACGTTGTTTGGGTACGTTGTTGGAACGATTGGCAACAGAAACAGAAGCCAAATGGATAAGACTACACTACACATTCCCATCGTCGTTTCCGGCCGATGTGGTAGAAGTAATGAAAAAATACGACAACATTTGCAACTACATAGACATTCCACTACAACATATAAGCACAAGTATTTTAGGCTCGATGCAACGTGGAATAGACAAAGAGGGTACCCTGAAACTGATGCAACAGTTCAAAGATAACTTGCCCGATGTGGCCATACGTACAGCTCTTATAGTGGGGTATCCAAACGAGACTGAACAAGACTTCGAAGAGTTAAAAGACTTTGTTACATCTATGCGTTTCGACCGTTTGGGTGTGTTTCAGTATTCTGCAGAAGAGGGTACTCCATCGTTTGCTTTAGGCGATACCGTTTCCGACGAAGAAAAGCAACGTCGTATGGATGAGATTATGTATCTGCAAGAACGTATATCTATCGAGAAGAATGCCGAAAAGGTAGGCAAAGAATATATAGTATTGGTGGATAGAAAAGAGGGAGATTTTTGGGTAGGCCGTACCGAATACGATTCGCCGGAGATAGACAACGAAGTGCTTATACAAACCGACAAGCGATTGAAAGTAGGGGAGTTCTACAAGGTAGAGATAACAGATGCTATGGAATACGACCTTATGGCACGATTGGTTTAAAAAGATATATAAAAAAAAGGCTTAACGAAAATTCGTCAAGCCTTTTTCTTTTGGATTATATTTTCTTTTCGAGTGTTATATAGTCGGGATATTGAACTTTTTGTTGTCCTATCATTACCGATGGTTTTACTTTAACTGCAATACGTGACGATGTAGCATCTGTTTGCGAAAAACTACTGATAAAGTTTTTTACAGCTTCTACATTCTCCGATGAGAATAATTTGTAGATGTCTGTATTTATAGCCAATGGCATAGTGATGTTTGAATTGGCCGGAATGGTATATTTTTTATTCACAGCACCCGATACAAAGTCTTTACCATCTATGGCACAAATCCAATCAAGTTCGTTTACGGCAGCAGTTTGTGTTGATGGGTTTTGTATACCAACATTAAGATTCATATCCAAAGGAATCTTTTTGTTTAGTATTGCTGTAGTAAGTTTAACTACGTCGGCAGTGCTAAGGTTTTTCAAATTCTTTATTTGTACACCAGCAATGCTAACGTTTTGAACGTTGCTCAAACTAAATTTACAATTGTACAATGCTGCTGTTTGTTCTATTTGCGACCATATATCGCACGAAACGAATAGGCACGAAACGATTAATAAACCGAAAAATTTTTTCATAAATGTCTTTTTTAATAATTTATAAATCAGAATAATATTTTGTTTGTTCGAATTTTAATTCTTTGCAAAGATAAGTAATATTTTTATATTTACCCAATAAATGTGTATCAAAATGTTATTAATTCATTTTGTTATTCTTTTTGTTTTTGTAGTGTAGCGAATTGCCATGCGCATTATATCCTATTTCGCAACCAATGGCTTGTATGTTTTTTTCCAATTGTTCATGATAGGTAAAGGCATCGTCTTTTACTACTGTTTTGTTCTGATACAAAAAATATTGTTCCCTAAAACTTTGAGGAGTTACATTAGGCATAATGATGTTTGCTCCTACTAGTATTGCTTTTTCTCTGGCATCGGGTTGTATAGTTTGCAGTGCTGTGGTGGCTGCAATGTTTATGTCTTTCATCATTATTCGTAGTATGGCAACCATTTTTAGGCTAAGCTCTAAACGTTCTTCTTTCGATGGTAGGAGTTTTTTATATTCGTACAATGGAGTGTCGCTATGTTCGATATATGGTCCCATACCCACCATATCTACGTCTATGTTTTGCAGAAATAGTAAGTCGTCGGCCAAATGGTCCAGTGTTTGGAATGGCAATCCTATCATCACTCCCGACCCTGTTTGGTATCCTACCTTTTGTAGTGTTTGTATGGCTTCGAGTCTTGTTTGGTAGCTGTGGGTGTCGTCGTTGGGATGTAGTTTGTAGTATAGTTCGGGTGTCGAACTTTCTATTCTTAGTAAGTAACGCTGAGCACCGGCATCGAACCATCTGCGATAGGTGTCTTCGCTTTGTTCGCCTAGCGATAGTGTTATGCCCAACCTATAGTCGGTCTCTTTGTTGATGGCTATAAGTAAGCGTTCTATATCATCGACAAAGTTTCGTGTCATTAGTTCGCCCGATTGTAGTACCATCGAACCATAACCTAGCTCTTTTATATACTTGGCAGCCTGTATTACTTCGTCATCGGTTACGGTGTAGCGACTTACGTTGTTATTACCAGCTCTTATTCCACAATAAAGACAATTTTTTCTACATTTGTTCGAATATTCAACCAAGCCTCTTAGGTATACTTTATTTCCTATGTATTGTTGCTTTACTTCGGCTGCTTTATCGAATATTTGTTTTATATCGTTACCTTTTGCAGATAGCAATGTTACCAAATCGTTATGCGAGAAATGCTCTTGAGTCAGTATTTCGGTTATTGTTTTTGTATTCATAGTATTAAAGTGTTCGTTGTAGGCTGTTTCAGAAATTGCCTATTTATATTTAAACTCTTCTATGTCTCTACGTTCGCGTTTTGTAGGTCGTCCTGCTCCTCTGTCACGCTTTTCAAAACCGTATTGTCTAACCATTTGTATACGTTCGTATTCTTCTTCAGGTGTAAGGTCTGTTAGGTAGTCTGGAACCAATTTGGCAGCTACTCTGCTATTTGGAAATCCTTTTACCTCTACGGTTTTGTGTAGTTGATTTATCGATATGTCGTATATGTTTCCAATCTTAGCCTCGTGCGATGGCTTTATTGGTACACCATTCATTTTTACTTTACCTGCGCGGCAAGCTTCTGTCGCCATCGAGCGTGTTTTGAATAGGCGTACACACCACAGCCATTTATCTATACGTAGTTCATCCATAGTTATCTTTAATTGTTGGTTTGTTTTTTGTTTTGTCGTGCGTTTTCTACCATAAAGTGCAAACGATTGAATACGTTCGCTTCCGAAGTACTGGAATCGAAATCCAAAAACAATAAATTCATTTTAGGATAAATACTTTTGAATTTCTTTTCTATACCTTTTGATATTACATGATTTGCTATGCATCCAAAAGGTTGAAGGCTTATGGCGTTGTATATACCTTTTTCTGCAAAGCTGGCTAGTTCGGCTGGTATAAGCCACCCTTCTCCAAAGTTTGCTGTCATATTTATAATTTTAGAGGCTAATTTAGCTTCGTGGAATATGTCGGCAAATGGTCGATAGTATGGGAATTGTTTGCCCACTTCGTCGAATTTGTGTGCAACCGATTGCACCAACTTATACAAAGCATCTGAAACAAATAGTGGCATTTTGCCAATATCTTTTATGTTTAGTTTTTTGTTTATGTGGCGGTTTACAAAACTATTTACAAAGAAGTTGTACATCGAAGGTGCTACTACCTCTACTCCTTGCGACGATAGCCATTCCAATACATTTTTGTGGCTAAACGAGTTGTATTTTACATATATTTCGCCCACCACTCCTATTATTGGTAAGTTATCGTTCTGGTTTATATTGTCGTTAAATTCTTTTGTTGCTTGTGCGAATAGTTTTAACAGCCCTTTGTGGTCGCGATGTTCAATATAAGGGAACGAAGCATTGATATATTTATATCTAAGCTCTTTGGCCTTGCCTTTTTCTTTTTCTCGCACCACCGAAGCATAGTATAGTTTTGTAAGGCAGTCGGCATATAGCAATCCGTATAGAGCTATAAGTATGTTGCCTTTGTATTGTAGTTCGAATCCCGGTTGTTCGTTCATCATGTCGCTGCCAAAAGCAACAGATATTACAGGAATATTCTTATATCCGGCTGCTATCAAAGCATTTTTTATTAATGCTATGTAGTTAGAAGCACGGCATTGTCCTCCTGTTTGTGTTATTCCTATAGCCACTTCGTCGTGGTTGTATTTTCCGCTTTGGAGTGCTTGTATCACACTGCCCACAACTATTGTGGCAGGGTAGCACACTTCGTTGTTTGCAAATTTAAGTCCCAATTCTGCTGCTTCGTTATTGCCCATTGGCAAGTTCACCAGCTTGTATCCCATAAGGTCGAAGAATGGCGGTAGAAATTCCGAATACCCTTCGGCAAAATATGGAGCTAGAATGGTACGATATTTTTCGGTATGTCCAAATATTGGTGTGCGTTCTACAGGCAATGACACTGTTTCGCGATTGCTATATTTAAGACTTTCTACCAATGAACGAACTCTAAGACGTAGCGAACCGATGTTGTTTACATCGTCAATTTTTAGTAGTGTAACGCTTTTGCCTCTGCGTTTTAGTATTTCGTTTACTTCGTCGATTATAAAAGCATCAGGACCACAGCCAAACGATGTCAGCTGTACAAAGTGTATGTTTTCTGTGGTGGTAGCCACATAGTGTGCAGCTCTCATCACACGATTTGGGTATGCCCATTGCGATATGGCGTTCACTTCCGAAAATACTTCTTCGTTGGTAAATAATGCTATATTTTCGGTTATAACATCGATACCCATATCGGATATTGTATTTGCTATTTTGTGCTGTATCAGTGGGTCTATATGGTATGGACGTCCACATAGTAGTATTATCATTCGGTTGGTTTGTTTGGCCTTTTCTACTATGTGTCTATTCTCTTCGGCCACTGTTATTACATATTTTTCTTGTTCTTCAAGGGCTTTGCCAAAAGCACGTTCGGCTGTTTTCTTCTCTACACCTAGCGATGTAAGGTATTTCACACACGAGTTTTTTAGTAGTTTTTCGTTGTTGAAAGCTACCGTAGGCGAATCGAGAGGTATATTGTAGTGAAATTCTGTGTCGATAGAGCTCTTAATAACGTCGCTGTAGCCTGTCACTATAGGGCACACATAGCTGTTGTGCGATTTTGAACTCTCCGACTTTTCGAAAACGGTGTATGGATATAGTATTCTATCCACATTGCGTTCTACAAGGTCCATTATATGTCCGTGCATAAGTTTGGCAGGAAAACAAATATTGTCTGCCATTATAGAACGTATACCTTTTTCGTACAAACTATTGGTCGATACGCGCGAAAGTACCGGTTTTATGTTGCATTCCGACAAAAGGGTAAACCAAAACGGGTAGTGCTCGTACATGATAAGTCCTCGAGGTATACCTATCGTCATCAGTGGTTCTTTTGTACCTTTGCCAAAAGTTCTCGAGAACAAAAGTCTGTAGCGTTCTTGGAATTGGTTGGTTCCTTTTTCGTTGCTTTCCGATGAGTTTGAATATATTTTTTCGCAGTTATTTCCCGAATAGAATGTGTTGCCATTGGCAAATTTAAATGTTCGTACGGTACATTTGTTTTCGCAGCCGGGGCAAACTTCAAAGTTCGAAGTGTAGTTTTGAGAATGTATTAGCTCGTCCAAATACAGTACTTTGTCCGATTCCTTTATATTGTCTTTGGCATAAATAGCAGCACCATAAGCTCCCATCAGTTCGGGTATGTTGGAAAAAGCAACATCTACGCCGGTTAAGTTTTCTAATGCTTTCACAATAGAAAGATTGCGGAATGTGCCTCCTTGTACTACAATATGGTTCCCCAGTTCTTTTATATCTTTTAGTTTTAGAACTTTAAATAAGCAGTTCTTTACCACCGAATACGAAAAACCTGCTGCTATATCCTCTGTGGCAGCACCCTCGCGCATAGCTTGCTTAACTTTCGAGTTCATAAACACAGTGCATCGAGTTCCCAAATCGCAAGGTTGTTTTGCAAAGCATGCCATCTTAGCAAAATCAGCGACCGGATATCCAAGCATATTGGCAAAGTTTTCGATAAATGAGCCACAACCCGACGAGCAGGCCTCGTTTATTTCTAAGCGTTTGATAGTACCGTTTTCTACAAATATAGCTTTCATATCTTGTCCACCGATATCTAATATAAACGACACTTGTGGCAAAATGTCTTTGGCAGCAAGGTAGTGTGCCATAGTTTCTATAATCCCGTTGTGTAGATTGAACGCCGTTTTTATCAAGTTTTCTCCATAGCCTGTAGTGGCACTGCCTACTATTTTTACTTGTTTGTTGTGAGCATCTGCGGCTTCTTTCATTCGGGTAATACCTTTTAGAAATGCGTTGAAGCTGTCGCCCTCGTTGCGTAGGTAGTCTTGAAATACAATACGTTTTTTCGAATCGATAAGTACAATTTTTGTAGTGGTAGAACCCGAGTCTACACCAAGAAAACAACCATTATCGTCTAGTTTGTCCCAGCTTATGGTTTCTACAAAGTGGTTGTCTTTTTTCTTTTTCCAGTCGTTCAGTTCTTTTTCCGATTCGAATAGTACAGGCAAGCGTCCCTCAGCCAAGTTCTGAATGTTGTCGTTGCTTGGGTTGTCCAAGTTGTCGATAAAATCTTTTAGCACTATGTTTTTAGGCTCTTGTTCAAAGTCCATTATGGCTGTACCCCAAGCCGGTACAAGTTGGGCGTTGTCGCTAAGTATGCAATTGTCGTCGGTTATCGACAATAGTTTTATAAATGCCTTTTTAAGTTCCGGTAAAAAAGCGAACGGACCTCCGCAAAAGAATATCTGAGGAAGTATGTCGGTGCCGCGTGCCAGCGAGGCTATTACTTGAATGGCCACTGCGTTGAATACCGAAGCAGCTATGTTGTTTTTGCTCACTTTGCGGCTTATGAGGTTTTGAATGTCGGTTTTAGAAAATACCCCACACCTCGAAGCTATAGGGTATAATGTGTCCGATGTCTTTGCCAATTCGTTGAGGTCGGAGGTGCTTACTCCCAGCAGGGTAGCTGTTTGGTCGATGAATGCTCCTGTACCACCGGCACAGCTGCCATTCATGCGTATATCGGGCGATTTCCCTTTTTCAAAGAAAATCATTTTGCTGTCTTCTCCTCCAATGTCTATAAACGTACGAACATGGCTGAACTTGGTTTCGATAAGTTTGGCCGATGCAACAACTTCTTGTACAAAGGGAATATTCAAACGTTCGGCATATCCCATACCTACCGAACCTGTTATTTTTATGTGCATATTGCAGTTGCCTATGGTGTCGTACATTTTTTTGTATGCACCTCGCATCGCTTCTTTAATGTCGGTGTTATGGCGTCTGTAGTCAGAAAATACAATGTCGGCACAATTGTCTATTGCAACTATTTTCAGTGTTGTAGAACCAATGTCTATCCCTACTTTGTATGTTGGTAATTTTTCAGTATTCATTTGTGTACCTCTATTTTAAAATTCGATGGTTTATGGTTTGTATTATCTCTTTTTTTCGGTTTTCTATCAGTTGTTGTTCTTTTTCTTTGTCGTATGCAATGTGTCGGAAAATGGGTAACGATATAAATGTGAATACATTTAACGACACTATGTCTAAAAACAAATCAAAAGCCGAAATAGGTTTCATAATGCCTTTTGCAACATATTCGTCTATCTCGGTTTGTATTGTTGCAAATGTTTCTCTCAGGGTGTCGCCTACCTTTTCGCGTAGAATTTTTATCAGCTGTGGATTCGAACGCATTTCGTTTATAAGAAAATGAGGCAGGTCGGGATATGTTTTCAAAAAGTCGAAGTGTAGTTCTATTATTTTCCTTATTCTGTCTCGTAGGTCGATGTCTTTGTTTTGAGCCAATGCAACAATAGGGGCTTTTAGTGTTTCTATCTTGTCTTCAAATATTTTGTTGAATAGGTTTTCTTTAGATTGATAGTAATAGTGCAGCATAGCGTGCGTTACTCCGGCACGTTTGGCTATTTGTGTAGTTTTTGTTGCTTCGTATCCGTTGGTCAAAAACTCGAACTCGGCAGCATTTAGTATCTGTTGTTTCTTGTTTCTTGTATTAGTCTTTTCCATCAAAATACTTGTTATTCAATATAAAATACTATAAACAATTTTGTCTAACAATCTTGTTAGAACTTGCAAAGGTACATATTTAATTTCGATTATAAACCTATATTATAGTTTTTTAACCAAGAAAAATATTTCTACTTGAATTGTTGCTCTTTTAAGTTTGCAAAACTTGGTTAAAGGTGTATTATTTTGGTGTTATATTGTGTTAGAAAAAACGGTATATTACAGTGTGGATGGGAATATAGTATGGATATGGGAGTAGTAGTATGTTTGAAATTGTAGTGTCGTTACGAGCAGGGTTTGTGTTGAAAATAAAAAAAAGGCATTCTGCTTTTGCAGAATACCTTTTTTTTATTTTGTATATGGAAAATATCCTTATGCAAGTTCGTGGATAACAAGTCCTGAACGTAATTTTGGTTCAAACCAAGTAGTTTTAGGAGGCATAATGTTACCGCTGTCAGCTATGTCGATAAGTTGTTTCATCGATACTGGATAAAGAGCGAAAGCAGCTACCATTTCGCCATTGTCAACGCGACGTTTCAATTCGCCTAATCCGCGAATACCGCCTACGAAGTCGATACGTTTAGAAGTACGAAGGTCTTTGATGTCTAATATTTTGTCTAATACAAGGTTCGACAAGATAGTTACGTCTAATACTCCGATAGGATCGTTGTCGTTGTAAGTACCAGGTTTAGCGTTTAATTTGTACCATTCGCCATCGATATAAACGCTGAATTCGTGAAGTTTAGATGGTTTGTAGATGTCAGTACCCATTTTTTCAACTTCGAAAGCTTCGTTTAAAGCAGCCAAAAATTCGTCTTTCGACAAGCCATTCAAATCTTTTACAACGCGGTTGTAGTCGATAATTTTTAATTGATTGTCTGGGAAAATAACAGTCATGAAGTAGTTGTATTCTTCGTCGCCTGTGTGGTTAGGATTTTGAGCTTTCTTTTCTTGACCAATCAAAGCAGCAGCAGCTGAACGATGGTGACCATCGGCAATGTACATAGCAGGAATATCTTTGTCGAATATTTCAACAAGGCGTGCTATAGTATTTTTGTCATCGATTACCCACAAAGTGTGTCCAAAACCATCTTCTTTACCTACGAAATCGTATACCGGTTTTTGGTTCTTAACAATGTTTTCAACGATAGCGTCGATTTCTTGGTGTGCTGGATATGCAAAGAATACCGGTTCTACGTTAGCATTAGTGATGCGAACGTGAATCATACGGTCTTCTTCTTTATCTTTACGAGTAAGCTCGTGTTTTTTGATTATTCCGTTGATGTAGTCGTCAGAATGAGCACATGCTACGATACCGTATTGTGTACGGCCGTCCATAGTTTGTGCATAGATGTACAATTTTTCTTCTTCGTCTTGTACTAACCAACCATTCTTTTTAAAGTTGTTGTAGTTTTCTACTACTTTGTCGTAAACTTCTTGGCTGTGTTCATCAACTCCTTCTGGAAGGTCGATTTCAGCTTTTGTTACGTGCAACAACGAATGTGGATTTCCGGCAGCTTCTACGCGTGCTTCAGCCGAATTTAATACATCGTATGGACGAGAGGCTAACTCGTTTACTATCTCTACTGGTGGGCGTAAACCCTTGAATGCTTTAATTATAGACATTTTGTTACTATTTTTTAGTGAATGAATTTAAACTGCAAATTTACACATTTTTTTCTATATACATACTCTTCGTCGGCTGTTTTTTTATTTTTACTGGTTTCAACTCTTTATTGTCAGTATGTTAAGGAAGTGTGTTGCCGCTGTTTTGATGTGTTATTTTGTGCTCTCGGCTGCAATTGTATGTTGTCAAACACTTGCAGCTCTTTGTTGTTTATAAAGGCTGAGAAAACATGACTATTGTATTCATTAAAATCAGTGTAAAGATATTATGCAAAAAGCGTTGTTTAAAGAGTTTTTGGATAGCGAAAAAACGTGTGGTTTGGTGCTATTGGTGTGCGTTGTAGTGTCGTTGGTGTTGTCCAATTCTACAGTGGGTTGTTATTATCAGTCCTTTTGGCAAATGGAGGTTGGCGGTGTGTCGCTCGTACATATTATCAATGACGGACTTATGACTCTGTTTTTTCTACTTATAGGTCTTGAATTGGAACGGGAGATTTATGTCGGTGAGTTGCGACGATTTAGGAATGCTATATTGCCTATTATTGCGGCTTTGGGTGGTATGTTGGTACCATCGGTGTGCTACTATCTTTTCACCTCTTCCACACCATTCACCTCAGGTATTGGCATTCCTATGGCTACGGACATAGCTTTTGCGGTGGGCATATTGTCGTTGTTTGGCAAGCGTGTGCCTGCTGTACTTAAAATTTTTTTGGTGGCACTTGCCATTATCGACGATTTGGGATCGATAATAGTTATTGCTATCTTCTATGCCGGCGATATTAATTTTGTTGCTCTTGGTTTGTCTTTCATGGTGTTTGTGGCACTTCTTGTTCTCAATAGAACCAATGTTCTCTGCCTTGTGCCATATATAATGGGTGGTATAGTTATGTGGATTTTGATGTACAAGTCTGGTGTGCACCCTACACTTACCGGTGTGCTGTTGGCATTTGCCATTCCTTTTAGGGACTATCAGACCGACTCACCCTCGTTCAGGTTGCAACACTACCTTACCAAGCCTGTGGGTTTGCTGGTGTTGCCTATATTTGCTTTGGCCAATACTGCCATTGCAGTAGGGTCGGACAGCTTGGAAGCTGTGTTGTCGCCATACGGATTGGGAATATTCTTTGGATTGTTTTTAGGCAAACCACTAGGTATTATATTATTTTCTTACCTTGCCATTAGGTTTGGGATTTGCACCAAATCTAAAACTCTTGAATGGAAATATATTTTAGGGGTAGGACTGTTGGCCGGTATAGGCTTCACTATGTCTATATTTATCACTATGCTTTCTTTTTCCGATGCTTTTGTAGTGTCGTCGGCCAAGGTGGCTATATTGTTAGCATCGTTGGTATCGGGGGTGGTGGGCTATTGGTGGCTATATGGTGTATTGCCTGTCGGGAAAACCGATATGGGAAAATAAAAAAAAGACCGCTTACAATGAAGCAGTCTTTGTGACTCCGACAGGATTCAAACCTGTAACCTTCTGATCCGTAGTCAGATGCTCTATTCAGTTGAGCTACGGAGCCGTCCGTTTTGTGATTGCAAAAGTACAAACTTTTTTCGATACTGCAAAGAAAAATCTGTATTTTTTTTATTTCTTTTTTCAAATACATTGCTATATAGTATGTTACAGACTGAAAATATTTTTCCGAAAAAGCTCGAAATACTACTTTTATTGCTACAAAAGGGTAGTAAAATCTATAATTTTCTCCATTTTTGAGGCTGAAAAGTCGAAAAATGTACAATACTGCTGTAAGTTGTTTGTAGTTAGTGTTTTAAGTAGTAAATGGCTAATAAAAGTAAGTTTTATGGTGTGTAAAAGATAAAAATATGTATCTTTGCAAGTAGAACTAATGTATGTTGGAATACGATATACACTTGATTGTTATACATTTAAATATATAATTTATAGTTATGGGCAGCAAAACAAACAAGATGATGACGTGGTTGCTAGCGTTGAGTAGTACAGCCTGCGATTCGTCGAAAAATATGTCAGCCGAAGCTGTTGGCGATTCTGCGAAATCCGAGAAAAAAACAGAGGCAGTCGATAGTGTTGCTTTGGTGGATAGGTTGAAAGAACTAAAGAGTTTGGACTACGACACATTGCCATTGTTTTCTGCAATGTGCTATGCTAAGGCTATTCCTATAGAAGCCGAATATGTGTGCAGAGTGTGCGGAAAAACTTCGCCATCCGATTCTTATACCAACGGAAACATCGAAAGCATCCGACGAGTAGTGGAACAAATGAAGAATATGGGCTACGACGTAGTGCTAGACGAAACAATGTTTTGCAACCATTGTTCGGCACAAAACAACAAATCGGACGCTAAAAAAGATGGCGATAAAAAAAGACCGGAACTTATATTCAAGATACGTTTTTCTAAAGATGCTCCTTATCATGTGGCAAAATCAAATGTCTATGCCGAATATTCGGCTGTTGCCAGCTTTTTGAAGAGCAAGCAGGATTTTGTAGACTTTGTAGAAAACAATCGTGACAAAGCTAAGTCGAATATCCTGATAATACAAAAGATGACAGGATTGGGAAAATAATCGAAAATACTAAAAAGGCACTTGGAATCGTCAAGTGCCTTTTTTTATATATTCGTAAGCAAAAAGCGCTTATTGAAATTTGATAATGACATTGTCGCGAACATTCAGGTTTAGCAGCTGTTCGGCCGATGCTATTTTTAAAGCTATTTGTAGATATCCTGTCGACGATACTGTAAGTATAAGTCCGGCCTCATTGTTTCCGTAGTCGTAGGATTGCAAAAGCTTTACTACATTGTATTGTCTGGTTTGCGTTGTTACGCTGAAAGGTCTGTTTTTGCATATTTCGGCAAATTGTTCGTACTTCACATTCAAATAGGCATTGCCGTATGCGTCGATATACATGATATGTGCTTTTATCGAATCGTTGTCGCAGATATATGATATTGGTTGCGATTTTTTTAGTTCGCTTCTCTGACGTCCTATTTCGCTAAATGGTAGACCATTGGCTATGTGTGCTGCCACTTTGCAAAACAAATCGTAGGCTGCAAAGTTGTAGAAGTTGGATTCTCTAAACATCTCTATTTCGGTAACGGATGTAAACCTGTCGCCAAATACTGTGTAGGGAAGTCTGTTGTCGGTGCAAATATAATATTGCTTTTCGTATTCAACCACTACGAAGGCGTCTTCCGTGTCGAACGAGCATACATCAATAATATGGATAGTGCCATCCGGAAAAGTAGGGCAAGCATTCTTTACTATAAAAGATGCCTTTACCAAGTCGAAGTGAGAAACATCGTGTGTTATGTCTACTACCTGAACATTGGGAATGCTTGAATATAGTTTGCCTTTTACCATTCCCGAAAAAAAATCGTTTGTACCCCAATCTGTTGTTAATGTTACTATTTGCATACTATGCGTCTTTTTTTTTACTTTGTTGATCCAATTAGTTCATCTGTTTTTTTATAAAAAGTCGTGTATGTAGATTGTGTTTTTATATAATGAAAATCAATAAAATACAACTATCGACCTCATGCACAACTTTTTTACAAAGTACGGAAATTTTTTAGAGATATGCAAGATTTTCTTGAAAAAAAATTAAGTTACATGCTAAAAATCCACGTTACGAAATAATTAGTCGAAACTGCAATTCTATTTTGTATTTAGCTGCAACAAAAGTTTAGCTTTTCGCTTCGCGGACTAAGGACGAAAGACAAAAGGCAAAAGTTGGTGGAGAGGGGTGTGAGCTACGAGCCGGCTACGCTACCGCTTCGCAGACCACGAGACTACAAGTCAACAAGAGGCTGCCGCGGATGTTTCGCTATCGCTTCGCAGTCGAAAGGGTATAGAGAGTATAGAGAGTTCCTTAAGCCTTAATCATTAAACCTTAAACCGAACTATTAGCTGTTTAGCTGTTGGTTATTGGCTACTCCGCGTATCTCTCGTATTTTCACGGATGCAAAGCTACCTTAAACATTAATCTTTAACCCTTAACCCAATTTCCATAATTCCGGCGTAGTATCCCATCTTAATCACTAAAGACAACTTCCTTAAAATAACACCCTATCGTCAATCTCTTGGCAATAGGGTTTCGCGAGCGTGACGGTATACCGTCAAATTTACCCCAATATATCGCCTTAAAATTACCTCGTGATGCAGCTAAATTTTCCTCCCGATGTAGATGTAACACCATCGTGATGTAGAGCGATTTTCCTCGTGATGGAAAATTTATTCACTTCTCTGTTGTATTTTAACAGACATATCAAAATAAATATGTATCTTTGCACCTCGAAAGCAAGTAATAATTATGCTACAAACAACCTCAAATATAACCTCGAAATATAGACAAGAAATACACTATAACTACGTGGAAAATAGTGATTTTTTTGCTTCAAATTGTTCTCCACTTTTGTGCTATCGTTCCGTTACCACTGCACTTACCGCACAAATTCCTGCGGAAACGCTATCGCAAAGCCACAGGCTTTGCTTCATCGGGAAAGAAAGGGATTCAGAGACAGGTTTTTGCTACTTCGGAGCGAGGTATTACGACTCGGATATTTTGACAGGGTGGTTGTCTGTAGATCCGCTTGCGGATAAGTACCCGAATATTTCTCCTTATGCTTATTGTGCTTGGAACCCGATTAGGTTGGTGGATCCGGATGGGGAGGATATTTGGGAACTTGACGTTTATGGACACATAACTAAATATGAAAGAACAACAGAATTTGATAAATTTGTTATTCTTAATGAGAATGGAAATACTGTTGAAAAGATATTCGATTATGGTACTATAACGGACTGGAGAAAACCATCAATTAGGAGTAAGGGTATCGATTATAAGTCAGATATATTTAGAGTAAACGGAGACAACAATGCTCAAAATCTATTTGAGTTTTTTGCAAATAACACATTGGTAGAATGGACACATGCTAAAATAGGTTCTGAAGATTCTGAAAAAAATATAGTAGGCACAATCCATCAAACTAGTAAAACAAACATTGGAGGATATTTAAGAGAGACAAATTATACTTTGAGAGAAGTGAATCATAATCATCCCTTGGAAAACCCTCCATCTAAAACAGATATGAAAAATGCTAAGGACTATATTGAAAAGTTTCCAAATATAAGATTAAATGTATATACGAAAAATGATAAATACATTCCATATGATTCAGAGCAATATTATAAATCTTCGATAAATTTACCTGAAGCATATATTTTTGATAAGAAAATTACAAAATAAACATGATAAAAAAAATAATATTTTCAAGTTTGTTTTTGCTTATTGTCATTTCAAATGTAATGGCAATAAATCAGAAAGAAGTCGTAGAAATAAAATCAATAAGTATAAAAGATTCCTCAATACTTACTGTTATTGATGAGTTTATTGGTTTTTGCAGAGAAGAATGTGCTTCAAATTATACAGACTATAATCACATAGGTCTTTGGTTTTTAAAAGCATTTGATGACAGTTCATCTATATATATATGTATATCACTGGATGAAGAACTTTATGATGTGGAGGAATATTCGTACTCATTTCGATATTTAGATTTGCTTTTTTTGATCGATAAGCCTTCATCACTTGAGGCAAAGAATGCTATTGAAAATATTTTTGACACACATAAAAATCACACTCCTATTAAAGTTGAAGTAACAAATAGCAAAAATGAGATTCTTCCGGAAGGTGGAGGAGATGCATTTTGGATTGTATTGTATAAAAATGAAAAATACTATTTAGTAGAAAAAGGATGTTTTCAAGAATAAATATTGATAATATTTTGCTTATGTCGATACAAGATTTTTACATAAATACAACTCTTAAACGCCCCCAATCCTCTACCGGGAAAGAAAGAGACTCAGAAACAGGCTTTTCCTACTTCGGGGCACGGTATTACGACTCGGATATTTTGATAGGGTGGTTGTCTGTAGATCCAATGGCGGATAAATATCCGAGCTTGTCTCCGTACAACTATTGTGCTTGGAACCCTATTAGGTTGGTGGACCCAGATGGGGAGGAATTAGTTTTAAATGATGATTGGGTAAAAATAACTGGTACGCATGAATATATTTGGATGGAAGATGTTACGAACAGAGAAAATACTCCTGATGGATATGAATATGTTGGTGCTAATGATGATGATATTTTGGATGATTTAAATATTCCTATAGAATTTGACACAAAAAAAACATATAGCAAAGGGTTTAATCAAGAGTTATCATGGAATTGTTTACGAATAGGTGTTTCTTCTGTAAATTATAGCGAAGCAACAATACGTGCAAAACCACGTATTGAATATGACAAAAATTTAAATAAGGTATTTAAAGGTGTAGAGATATGTGCATATATGACACAAAAATCAAAAAGTATAGATCAAAAAACAAACTCCATGATATATCATGGAGGGTTACGGGTTTATGGTAATACTGGTTTAGTAGAAACAGCAGGGTTAAAGCCTCCGACATCTGCTATTTATGAAACTGGCACTTATCCTCAAAATGCTAGTCTTTTTATACCTGCTATCTATTTCAGAAATGGTAATTTCTTAATGCAAGCAAAAATTATTGCTGGATGTTCTGAAAATGGGGGACAAAATGAAACAATAAACTATTCTTGGCCGTTATTAAAAAATTCTACGATATATAAAAAATGAATATATGAAGAATAAAAAGAACATAAATATAGTTGCTTTATGTATGGCAATTTTGATTCAGTCTTGTTCAAATACATATGAAACAAAAACTTGTGATATAAAAAGTGATATAAAAACAATAAAATGTGAATCTGATTATAAGAAAATTGATAGTTTGGCACAATTTCATTATAAGCAATTCTTTACAAATTCACTAAAATATAACGAAGGGAAAGATTTATCTAATGAACTTTATAAACACTTAGATTCTACTCTCAAATATCTAAATGTTCTTATGAGTTACGATTCTACTGATTATGATATTCATCTTCGAATAATATCTGTTTACGAATTAAAGGAAGTATATGAACCTATGTTTGATTACATTGAGTTATTACCACAATATGAATGGCTCCCATATTATAAAGAATGCTTGAAGTTTAAATGTAAAGCTTTGAATGCAAAGCAAAATGGGGATATAGCAAGCTATAATATGTTTTTAGATAGCATAATAGATTTATGGACTCCGGATTTCAAAGAAATTGAATCTTTATGCGATTCTATTTTAGCATATCCGTATATGGAGTATGCTTTTGATGAAAATTACAGTCCCAAATTATTACTCTATGAAAAGTACTATGAAATATTTCGTTTTCGTAATGGTGAAAATTGTATGAAACAAATATTAGAAGAAAAGAAAGAAATGCATAAGTGGGATGAAGAATCCTACGAAATTATTTATGTAAGTATCTTTGGACATGATAATCTTAAAATGGTAATATAATAATTGTATGATATTGTTGTAAAGAACAAGTATTTAAGCACCAAACAATGCATATAGATAAAATTTAATATGAATTACAGAACAAATACCGACCATTTAACAACGTAAGTTAAGAACAAACTGTAAATTTTATACTTTGCGTCCAAAACAAAGAATAAATTATGCTACAAATTCAACTTAAATATAATATAAAATACGATCAAAATTACCCCCAATCTTTTACCGGGAAAGAAAGAGACTCAGAGACAGGCTTTTCCTATTTTGGAGCACGATATTATGATTCGGATATTTTGACAGGGTGGCTTAGCGTAGATCCTATGGCGGATAAGTATCCTGGTTTGTCGCCGTACGCTTATTGTGCATGGAACCCGGTTAAATTGGTGGATCCGGATGGGGAGGAGATATGGCTACCTGAAATAACAGAAAATGGAGAAATAAGTTATGTAGCTGAAAAAGGAGATACCAAAGAAACATTTACACAGCAATATAATGTATCTAAGGAAGCAACGGATGCAATATTTGAAAATGCAGGTATTGATAAGGTTTCAAAGGGGACAAGAATATCAGGCGATATTATTGCAAAATCGGTAACAAACAATACTAATAGAAGATATGATGATGTTTTAAAATTAAATTGGCGTGAATCAACAGATAAACAAAAAATATACCATGTAATGTTTGCAATATTAAGCACACATATCCGTAATAGAGATTCATTTGTTGATTTGAATCAATTTTTAGTAAATATTCCTTCCTCTGTAGGAGAACACTCGTGTTTTAAAGCAAGCGGATCTTTTGATATACCATTATTAAATGGAGAAACAATGGATATAGAATATTTTAATGCCGTTATATGCACTCAGTCTTCTAAAATCCAAGCTAATAAATTTGCTGAATTTGAACGATCTGATGGTTCATTTGTTTGTAGACACGAGTTTGTGAAATATCCTAAAAAAGGAGCACCTATTCAAAAAATATTCATAGTATTTCTAGCAAATTTTAGTAATATATACGATAAAACTTATAATAAGTAATGGTATGAAAATTAATGTAATAATTATCTTTAGTATTATTCTTGTATTAAATTATTCTTGTTCAGATAATATACATAATGGAGAATTAAACATTCGGGATTTTCATTCTCAGGATATTCCAATAATCACTGCGGTTGATTCCCTTGAAAGAATTTTTGGGAAAGCAGATCGTATCTATATGTATCGGTTTAATAGATATAAACAAAATGGAGAACTTGATTCTAAAGATTCATGTGAAATAATTAGTTACATTAGGAAAGGAATAGAGTATATCAAAAAAGAAGATTCTGTACAATTGTTTAGAATAAGTTTTAGGAATCCTTATAACACTAATTATGCTATATATCACAAGAAACAATGTATAAATAGAGAAACAACATTAAATGAACTTATAAAATATTTAAATATAAAGGATTATCCTTTAGATTATCCTCCAATGGGAAATTTTACCATGAATGGAGATTTTTATGAAGGATATGGCTTTGGTCGTTATTGTAAATATGATTCATCTGAACATATATGGTTTAGATTTGATTTAAAGAAAATAGTAGAAATAGAATTTTATTGTGATAATGGAGGTATCTTAAGTATTAAATAAAGAAAAATTCTTATTCAAAACTAGTAAATATTATGTATAAATACGAACGGAAATACATTATGTTATCTAATTTCTTTACCGGGAAAGAAAGAGACTCAGA
>JAFZDP010000069.1 GCA_017561155.1 Bacteroidales bacterium
AATATATATATTTATATATATAAATTGTCAGGTTCTACTTTATGATATGATATATTATAAGTTAAAAAAAGAGAAAATCTTAAAAAGGATTCTTTCTGCAAAAAAGCGTGGGGGGGGCAAAAAAAGGTTACGCGGTTACACTTTGTATAAAACAATGAATTACAAATAGTAATATGCGTAACCCCCCCCGTAACCTTTTGCCGGGGTTACGCTCAAAAATAGGAAAAGAAGTCAGTCGGATTTTAACATATGGCAAAGGCAGAAGGCAGTCGACAAAATTTCGCAAACCCTTTGCAACGCAATTTTACCATGTTGGATAGTGGAACGAATATTTTTCCCCATTGCAAACAACGATGACGATGAGTGGCGGTTTTGTCCCAAATTTTGATGTTCAAAATCCGGGACAACTCTTTGCAGGTTCGTAAAAAACATGTAACTTTGCAAACAAATAAGAAACAGGCATGTATTGCTGTAATATGTTTAACATGCAGATTTCTACTGATTTAAGGCAACTTCTAAAAATTGCTTTGCAAGTGATTTGTGGAATTTTGCCAGAAAGATTTCTACTTTCTTTTGATTGAGCATAGCGGGCTATGCGATTGAAAAAGAAATAGAAAGATTTCGGCAAAAAACGCAAAGCACGCAAAAGTTCTTTTGTTACATGATAATATTTCAGAGGACGTGGAATTTTTAGAAGTTGCCTTAAGAAAACAACCCGTTGCGGTGGTGGAATAAATGAACAGAACCAATGAATAAAGAATTAGAGCCAAATGTAGACACAAATGTTGTGTTTCCCAAAACGGCAGTGCTGGAACTGACCTACAAGTGCAACCATAAGTGCTTGTTTTGTTCGTGTCCGTGGGACGCCGATGTGCCGGATCAGAACAAGTATCGGAAGGGCGACGAACTTGATTTGGAGCAATGGAAAAAGGTGCTGAAGATATTGGCCGATTTGGGTGTCGAATCTGTTTCTATTTCGGGAGGCGAAGCCTTGTTGTGCCCGTTTTTGTTGGATTTGTTGCACTATATACGCACCGAAACGTCGTTCAACAAAGATTCCGAAATTGTTTTGATATCTAACGGTTTGGCTATGACCGACGACTATTTGGACGCTTTCAAAAAATACAACATACACCTGAGTATGAGCCTGCCGGGTATCGAAACGTTTGCCCAACATACCGGTGCCGACAATGTGCAGGGGGTGTTGCATTGGTTTTCGGAAGCCCACAAAAAAGGCATTCATACCACGGTAAACGTTACGGTTACAAAGCTGAACTACGACGAGCTGTTTCAAACCATTGCGTTGGGTTTGCTATCGGGTGCCGACAGTGTGTTGCTGAACCGTTTTTTGCCCGGCGGAAGAGGGCTGAGCCATGTCGACGAGTTGTTGCTGAGCAAAGAGCAGCTTGCCGGTATGTTAGACATTGCCGAACAGGTGTTGGAACATGCCGACAGAAAGGGTATGGTGGGTACCGAGTTTCCTCGTTGCGTGGTGGATAATATAGACAAATACAAGCGTTTGCATGTGGGTACTATTTGTTCGGCAGCCAAAGAGTTTTTTGTTGTAGACCCCTCCGGATTTGTAAGGGTGTGCAACCATTCGCCGCGAAAAGTGGGGCATGTTTTCGACCCGCAAATCGTTTCCGACACCGAATATTGGAACATTTTTGCAAAAAGAGCGTATATACCTGCAAGCTGTGTCAATTGCAAGGAGGTGAGCTATTGCGACTGCGGCTGCCGCGAGGTGGCTGCCATTGTGAAGGGAGATGTGTGTGCGACCGATCCTTGCATCGATAATAAATAACAGATTATTAATAGTTTAAGCATAAAATATCATGAAAGAATTTTTGAAAAAAATACTACTTCTTACGGCTGTTGTGTTGGCAACGGTATCGGTTATGGCGTTGTGCAATTTGTATTTTTCGCCTATCTACTATCCGGTTACTATTTATTTTCTAATATCTGTAGTATTAATGTATTATGTGTTCCACAACATAATGCAGAAAAATCCTAAACGTTTTTCGTCGATGTTTCTTTTGATATCGTTCGGAAAAATGTTTTTAGACATTGTGGTGTTGTTTTTGTTTGTTTGCTACAGCCATGCCGACTTGAAAATGTTGTTGGCATACTTTGTGGTAATGTATCTGATATACACAGTGTTTGTTGTGGCATCGTTGGTAAAAATGATCAAAAATTCGGCAAAAAAATAGGATAGAGAGAGGTATGCTTTTGGGTGTGTCGGCAGTTTGAGAAACGTTTTTTTAGAAAAAAAAGATTATTGATACACAAAAAAGTTGTACATTTGCAATCCGAAAGCAATAGTTTTCTGCGATGTAAATATAGCCGATGTTAGGCTTTGAATATCGTGAAAATTAGATGTTTAGTCGAAAAATAAATAGAATTAAAAACGCAAATAATAATAGAGCAAAAATGAAAAAGGTATATTTGTTTGTGCTGATGGCCTTTGTGCAGATAAGTGTTTTGATGGCACAAGAAGAGTTGTTTCCGATGATTTACGCCGGACAAGACGAGAACGGAAAATGGGGCTACGTTGACGAAAACGACCAATGGATAATACCACCAATCTACGATGCCGTGATGTACGAATCGAACGGAGGTATGTATGGTGTGTGCAAAAAAGGTAAATGGGGTTTGGTAGGACAGAAAAACGAAAAACTGCTAAACGTGATTTACGACGAAGTATACTACGAAATAGACTATACCGAATTGAGATATTTGGCACTGTTTGGTGCTGCTCGGAAGGGCGACAAATGGGCCTTTGTAACAATACAAGGTGCATTTGTGACTCCGTTTAAATACGACGAAATTATAATGCATTTTGGCAAATACGAGTTTGTGGTTCGCGACGAAAACGGCGTGCCTCGCAAAGGATATATCGACAAATTGGGCAACGAATATTGGTACAGATAAAAAAACAAGACAAAAGAATATAATGTAACATTTGGTCATAAAATTTTGTTTTGAAAACCATCTTTCGAGATGGTTTTCTTGTTATATGTGGAAGGGGTTATCGGTCTGTGTGTCCGTAGGTTGTTTGCATATACGGCCATCTTTGCACCCCGCTGCGAGTTTTGTGGCACTATATTGCAATTTTATCGGCGGTATAGCGTGCAAATAACGATATTATAACAAAGCCCGACAGGCTGAAAATGAAAAATACACGATTATTTTTCGCAAATTTAAATGGCTAAAAAACAACAATATTGACTACGAAATAAACAATTTGTTAGTAAAAAAAACAGACCCCATGGCCTGAGAAAGAAAATAAAGAATTAATTTTGCAAAAGGTTTCAAGAATATAAAAACAACGAAAAAACACTATAAATATGAAATTTATAATTAATAGTCAGGTATTTTCAAAGAATTTGCAAGCGTTGAGTGGCGTAATAAACAACAACAATACAGTAGCCATTCTAAATTGTTTTCATTTTAGATTGGAAGAAAACGTGTTGACCATACGAGCCACAGATTTGGAAACAACATTGGTGTCGACTATTCACTTGGATACTGCTAAGGTAGAAGGAATAAGCGAAGTGGCTGTACCTGCAAAAATATTGTTAGACATTTTGAAGTCGTTTAATGATATTCCATTGACATTTTCTGTCAATCCGGACAACTATTTGATAGACATAGTAGCCGGCGAAGGAAAATATCACTTGGCAGGTCAAAATCCTGAAACATATCCAGTGCTTAAGAAAGCTGAAAATACAACAAAGATAGTATTGCCTGCATCGGTATTGGTAAATGCTATATCAAAAACATCGTTTGCAACCAGCAACGACGAAATGCGTCAACAAATGTCGGGTATATACTGCGAAATGAACTCGGAAAGCTTGACTTTTGTGGGAACAGATGCTCATAAACTAGTTCGTTATCGTCGTTTTGACGTTGTTTCTGACGAAAATAGCAGTTTCATATTGCCTAAAAAACCTATCGGAATGGTGAAAAACATCATTTTGATGAACAAGGAAGACGTTGATGTAGTGGTTGAATACAACTCGACAAATGTATTCTTCTCGTTCGACAATTTCTACATAATATGCCGTTTGGTAGACGGAAAATATCCAAACTACGAAGCAGCTATACCAAAAGAAAATCCAAACAAATTGATTATAAATCGTAGCGAATTTTTGACATCGTTGCGTCGTGTGTCTATTTTTGCAAACCAATCGACATTGCAAGTAAGATTGCTATGTACCGAAAAAGAACTTATAATTTCGTCGGAAGACATAGAAAACTCTAACGATGCAAAAGAAAAAATAGCTTGCGAATACGAAGGCGACCAAATGGAAATAGGATTTAATGCAAAATTCTTGATAGAGATGGTAAACAACATCGACACAGAAAATGTAATGATGGAGTTGGCACATCCAAGCCGCGCAGGTATATTGTTCCCCGTAAACGAAGAGGACGATATGAAAGAAAACATCCTTATGTTGGTAATGCCTGTAATGCTAAATGTAAACTAGTTGTTTTTTTTGAAAAACAAAAACATAATTATACATTTTATTTATCTTAGATAGCTATCCGGTAAGGGTAGCTATCGTTTTATAAACAAAAAACACACAATTAAAAATATTTGCGTTCTTATATCTCTGATTATTATCTGACTATATTTTTTTGTTGAATATATCTTAGGTAAAAAACGCTGTATTTGCAAAAAAAAATGTACCTTTGCAAATTGGAATTAATTGTATGTAAAAGTATAAAATGCAGGATACACAATGAGTAAAGTTGCAAAACATCAGCCAATTAAGTTGTGGGGAAGCTATTTTTCCTCTATATTTAGCATCGCTTTGGTACTATTTGTATTGGGGCTATTAATGCTTTTAGGGTATTTTTCCTATGTTTCGACCACCGAAATCAAAGAAAGTATCGTTTACAATGTAATTCTTTCGCCAACAGCCGAAGAGTATGAAATATCGGCACTGAACAAGGTCTTGAATCAGAAAGAAGAATATCCATATATCAAGGCCGTACGCTATATTTCGAAAGACGAAGCTGCACGAACATTTACAGCCGAACTTGGCGACGATTTTGTCGACTTTTTGGGATATAATCCACTGTTTCCGTCGTTCGAAGTGAACCTTAAATCGGATATATCGGCAGGACAATTGCAGGCAAATATCGATCTTTTCAGAGAAAGCCTTAAAGGGTATGCTTTCGTAACCGATGTGCTTTACCAAGAAACTACCGTCAACGACCTTAACGAAATGTTGTCGAATGTAGGTATAGTGCTTGTGGTGTTCATAGCATTGCTGTTGTTTGTGTCGGTAGTGTTGATTAATAATACTATACAAATAGTTATATACGCAAAACGCTACACCATAAAAACCATGCAGTTGGTGGGTGCCAAACGAGGTTTTATTGTACGCCCATTTTTGAGCAAGAGTATTCTTTATGGTTTCTTGGGTGCTGTTATAGCCATAGTGCTTTTGGCTGTTTTGGTTGTTGTGTTTAACTCCAGATTTAATTATATCGATATAAACGATACTACAACACAAATGGTGCTATCGGCAATTGCCGGAGTTATAGTGGTGTTTGGTATCGCCATATCTTTTATATCAACATATTTTTCGGTTCGCTACTATTTGAACCATAAAGATGAACAATTGTATTAAATATAAAAATAAATAAACTATGAAATCTGACGTACAAAATCGTAAAGATAATATGCAAGACGAAACTACTCCAAAATTCGACTTTGTTTTTGGTAAAAGAAACTATATATTTATGTTGGCCGGTTTGGCTATAATGGCTATAGGTTATTTGTGTTTGATAGGTGGCGGCTCCGACGACCCAAACGTATTCAACGATGCTATATTCAGCGCTCGCCGTATGGTTGTGGCACCATTGCTTATAGTGGCAGGTTTGGTGATAGAGGTGTTTGCAATTATGATAAGATCGAAAAAATAAACGCAGTAGAAATTAAACTGTAAAAATATATTTTATGGAATGGTTTGAAGCTTTAATCCTTGGATTGGTTCAAGGTTTGACAGAATATTTGCCTGTAAGTAGTAGCGGACATCTATTGCTTGGAAAGGAAATATTGGGCGTAAATGTCGATGGTGGTGGTACTACATTCGAAGTGCTTGTGCATGTGGCTACCGTATTTTCGACCATTGTAGTGCTTTGGAAAGAGGTGACTTGGATATTCAAAGGATTGTTCAAAAAACCAATAAAAGCATCTCTTACAACAGAAACCGACAATAACCTTTTTGGTTGGCATTTCAATATGGAACAACGATATGTGTTTCTAATCATTCTTTCTATGATTCCGATAGGAATAGTAGGGGTGTTCTTTAAAGACTATGTAGATGCTTTGTTTGAGGGCGACCTTATGGTTGTAGGCGTATGTTTGCTGTTCACAGCATTGTTGCTTACATTTTCGCAATATTTTTCGCCCAAAAAACCACACGATATCAAAGCTAAAGATGCTATAGTGATAGGCTTGTCTCAGGCTTTGGCAGTGTTGCCGGGTCTTTCGCGTTCGGGAACTACCATAGCCACCGGCTTGTTGCTTGGAAATCGCAGAGAACATCTTGCTCAGTTCTCGTTCCTAATGGTTATACCTCCAATATTGGGCGAGGCGTTGTTGGATGCAAAAGATATCTTTGTCGGCGGTGCCGAAACTCTTTCTGTTTCTGCCATGGTGATAGGATTTTTGGCTGCATTCCTTTCCGGATGTTTTGCTTGTAAGGCTATGATAGCGTTGGTAAAACGTTGCAAATTGGTATATTTTGCAATATATTGTGCCATAATAGGTGTTCTTGCAATAGTATTTTAAACCCTTGTATGACAGCAGAAGATTTGAAAGCAGGTAAAGTGCTGCTGATAGATAAACCTTATGGGTGGACATCGTTTCAGGTTGTGAACAAGATAAAACATATTTTGCGTCACGACTATGACTTGAAAAAAATCAAGATAGGTCATGCCGGAACACTAGACCCTTTGGCTACAGGCTTGCTGATAGTGTGTATAGGCAAAGAAACCAAGATGATAGAAAAATATCAGATGTCGGAAAAAGAATATACCGGTACCTTTGTGTTGGGTGCCACCACACCTTGTTTTGATATGGAGAAACCGGTAGATGCAACGTATCCGACAGAGCATATAACCTCGCAATTGATAGAAGATACTACAAAACAATTTCTGGGCCAGATAGAACAAGTGCCACCTATGTTTTCGGCAGTGAAAATAAATGGGAAAAGGGCTTTCGACTATGCCCGTAAACAAGAGGATGTAGAGATAAAAGCCAAGAATATTGTAATTAAAACATTCGAGATAACAAGGACAGAAATGCCCGAAGTAGACTTCAGAATAGAGTGTAGCAAGGGAACATATATTCGTTCTATAGCTCGAGATTTCGGACAAGCCTTAGATTCGGGAGCATATTTGTCTAGATTGTGTCGCGAACGAATAGGTGATTTTCGTCGTATCGATGCCTTGCAAATAGACGATGTAAGGGAATATCTACAGCAGGGATAGGTTTTGCCGTATGGGCAAAAAAAGAACGACATTTGTTATCGACGAGATTTTTAATAAATAGAGAATTTATTGTTAAAACGCTTTTGTAGGGTGTTGTTTTAATTGTTTGAGAACTAAATAGTGGTTGTAATTTAATGTTAAAAAACTTGACAAAGCATTGTTAATTGTTGTATCTTTGCAAATTATTTACCGGAAAATGTATTGAAAATATGTTTTGGTAGGTAAAAAAGAAAGAAAAACAAGATGCAAATTTGTTTCTAGAAAGGAAAAATTTCTGAGTTTTTATAGAAATGGATAAATAAAAATAATAATATATAATATGAAACTATCACAATTTAAGTACACGTTGCCGAAAGATTTGTTTGCAGAAAAACCATCCAAGCTTCGCGATGAAGCACGTTTGTTGGTTGTGGATCGTAAAACCGGATCAATAGAACATAAACTATTCAAGGACTTGATCAATTATGTTGATGAAGGAGATGTGATGGTACTGAACAATACAAAAGTGTTTCCGGCATTATTGTATGGCGAAAAAGAAAAAACAGGAGCCAAAATTACTGTTTTTCTTTTGAGAGAATTGAACAGAGAAAGTAGATTGTGGGATGTTATCGTAGATCCTGCTCGTAAAATTCGTATAGGAAACAAATTGTATTTTGGTCATAACGATTCGCTTATTGCTGAAGTTATTGATAATACAACATCAAGAGGAAGAACAGTACGATTTTTATTTGATGGAACACACGAAGAATTTATTACTACAATAAAGTCTTTGGGACATACACCATTGCCCGAGGATTTGTTGAGACTTAGAAATGTAATGCCAGAAGATGCAGAACGTTACCAAACAATATATGCAAAGAACGAAGGCGCTGTTGCCGCACCTACAGCCGGCTTGCATTTCAGTCGAGAACTTATGAAACGTTTGGAGATAAAAGATGTGAAAGTGGCTGAAGTAACATTGCATGCAGGATTAGGAAACTTTAAACCTATAGAAGTTGAAGACCTTACCAAACATCGTATGGATTCAGAAGAGATGTATATCGATGATGAAGCTTGCGACTTGATAAATACAGCGAAAAGTAATGGAAAAAAGATTTGTGCAGTAGGTACTACATCAATGAAAGTGTTGGAAACTGCGGTTACTATTCCGGGAAAAGTGCGTCCTTATTCAGGATGGACTAATAAATTTATTTATCCTCCTTACGATTTCACTATTGCTGATATGATGGTGACAAATTTCCATCCTTCAATGTCGTCGATGTTTATAATGGTATCAGCTTTTGCAGGTTACGATTTGATGATGAAAGCATATCAGGTTGCGATAAAAGAAAAATATAAATTTTATACTTATGGCGATGCCATGTTGATATTGTAAAAGTAGGTATTTTTTTGAGAAAAGAGTGGTGCAAAAGCCATTCTTTTCTTTTTCTAAATTAGTAGCGGAGAGGAATGTTATGGAAAAATATATGATAGTGGTTGCCGGAGGATCTGGCAAAAGAATGGGAGGGGATATTCCCAAACAGTTTTTACCCATACACGGAAAGCCTCTGCTGATGCGTACCATAGAACGTATACACATTTACGATGCCAATATTGGTATAATACTAGTGCTTCCGGAAAGTCAGATGTCGTATTGGGAATTGCTTTGTCAAGAGTATGAGTTTAGGATTCCTTGCAAGGTAGTGGCAGGAGGAAGCGAGCGTTTTTATTCTGTGAAGAATGCTTTGGATTATGTGCCGGACAATTGTTTGGTTGGTGTTCACGATGGAGTGCGACCTTTTGTATCGTCAGCTACACTAGATGCCTTGTTCAGCTCTATGCAGGCTTCGAAAGCAACTATTCCTGTGGTTCCACCTCACGAAAGCATACGTATAGCTAACACTGAAGGAACGGCTATAGTGGACAGAAATACAGTTAAGCTTGTGCAAACTCCGCAGTGTTTTCATTCTTCGGTACTTAAAAAGGCTTACAACTCTGAATATAAACCAATATTTACCGACGATGCTTCGGTGGTGGAAATGGTATTGGGAGTTCCTATATCGCTAGTGGAAGGCAATAGAGAGAATATAAAAATAACTACGCCATTTGATATCGTTGTGGCAGAAGCTATTTACGAAAATTATAATTTTTGATTTTTAGTTTCCTCTTTTATAATGTCAAAAATATCTATTTGAACATTGTCAAATAAGCATAGCTGATTTTCTGGAGCCGTATTTGCTAATTGTTTTGCATTTGCAATCAACGATTGATGCAGTATTTGCTTAGCAGCTATTGCACGCGAAATATTATGCTCTCGGGCATAATTGGACAATAAGATATTGTCGCGTTCCGATAGTGTAATTTTTAGTTTTAGTTCCTTTTTATTAGCTTTCAGTTTGCTATTCATTATTTATGTTTTTGACTATTCAAAATTACAACTTTAATTTGTAATAGAGGAAGGTGTAATACTATAATTATCAACAATGAAAAGTTATTTGTTTGTAATATAGGTCTTTGGTGTTGATTTTATATTAGTTTGAAAACGAAAAAACTTTGAATAATGTTTGATATTAGAAGCATAATAGACAGAAATATATGTTGTTGGTAATAAAAAAAAGCCGCTTTCTTATATAGGAAAACGGCTCAAAATACATCTTTGAAATAAGTAAGCACGGGTATATAACGCAGAAATTATTTATTTGTTTTATAGTAAGAATATTTTTTTGTAAATATCGGATTGCGATGTATATAAGGTTTATGTTTGACATGTTAATAGTATCAAAAAAACTAAAATATGGTTTCTTTTCCAACAAAATGGTAATAAATTCGATATTTTAATGTACCTTTGTAGAAAATATAGATAAGATATGAATAAACGTAATTTATTGACAGTTATATTATTGTTTGTATTATTGGGTGTTTCCGGTTGTGGAAATAAAACAACAGCACCCTCTGACGATACCGATGTTTTGGCTTTGATAGATGCCAAATTAAAGAAAGATCCCAAAAATCCTACGTTGCACTACGATCGAGCTATGGCACTATTGGCAAAAGATAGAATCATCGATGCCATCTCGAGTGTGAAAAATGCTATTCGCTACGACGAGGATAACGTGAAATATTATATACTTTCGGCCGATTTGCATTTGCGTAACGGAGATTTGAAAGTGAGTTATTCAGATTTGCAAAAAGCTCTGGAAATTGAGCCAAACAATGTTGAGGCCTACTCCAAACTGGGAGAAATATCCTTTTTCGGTAGAGACTATGATCGTGCCTTGGAAAGCATATCCAAGGTAATAGAAATGGACCCCATAAACGCTAAGGCTTATTTTATGAATGGATTCATATATAAAGAAATGGGCGATAGTACAAATGCCGTTCGCAATTTTAGAAAAGTTATAGAGATAGATCCTGAATATGCCGATGCTTACGAAGAGTTAGGCTTGCTATATGCCGCACATAAAAACAAATTGGCAATAGAATACCTATCAACAGCTATAAGCTTGCGTCCCAATAACACTATAGCTCGTTATGGATTGGCTATGTTCTACCAAGATATAGATCAATACGGGGAAGCTATCGAAGAGTATAACAAGATTTTAGCCATAGATTCGGTTAATATAAACTCACTTAACAATATGGGTTATATAGAATTGTTACAAGGTAACTATGAAGAGGCAATATCTTTCTTTGATAAGGCTTTGGCAGTAAATTCTTTCTTTGTGGAAGCATTGGACAATAAAGGTTATGCCTACGAATTGAAAGGTAATTATCCGGAAGCCAAAAAAATATACGAATCTGTGTTGGATATAAATCCTAACTACGAAAATTCGTTGGAAGGCTTGAAGAGAATAAAATAAATAATTAACAGCTTGAAGAAAAATTAATTATGAATATACTATTATTAGGATCGGGAGGAAGAGAACATGCTATAGCCTACAAAATAGCACAAAGTTCGAAATTGTCGCAACTATATGTTGCACCGGGTAATGCCGGTACCTTGGGTTGTGGCATTAATGTTAATTTGAATGTAGAAGATTTTGAAGCTATCAAAACATTTGTCTTGGAAAATAATGTCGAGATGGTGGTTGTAGGTCCCGAAGCTCCATTGGTGGCAGGCGTGGTCGACTTCTTTAAAAACGATGATAGTTTGAAAAATATAGCTATAATAGGCCCTTCAAAACAAGGTGCAGAGCTTGAAGGTAGCAAAGACTATGCCAAAGCTTTTATGCAACGCTATGGAATACCTACAGCACGTTACAATACCTTTACAAAAGAAACTATAGAAGAAGGAAAGAATTTTTTGAGAAGCTTGAATCCACCTTATGTATTGAAAGCCGATGGATTGGCAGCAGGGAAAGGGGTATTGATATTAGACTCGTTGGAAGAAGCAGAAAAAGAACTTGCTGAAATGTTGGAAAATGCAAAATTTGGTAATGCTTCGGCCAAAGTACTTATAGAAGAATATTTGAAAGGAATAGAGTTGTCGGTATTTGTACTTACCGATGGAGAACATTATAAGATATTGCCAGAAGCAAAAGATTACAAACGAATAGGAGAGGGTGATACAGGACTTAATACCGGAGGAATGGGATCAGTGTCGCCTGTTCCATTTGCAGATAAGGCTTTTATGCAAAAGGTAGAAGAACGAATAGTAGTGCCTACAGTAGAGGGATTGGCTAAGGAAAAAATAGATTATAAAGGATTTATATTTATAGGTCTTATGAATGTAAATGGTGATCCTTACGTTATAGAATATAATGTGCGTATGGGCGATCCGGAAACAGAATCTGTTTTTCCTCGCATACAGTCGGATGTGGTAGAGCTATTTTCTCATACTTTCAATGGAACTTTAGACAAGGTGACTTTGGAAATAAATCCACAAGTGGCTGTATGTGTGATGATGGTGGCAAAAGGCTATCCCGAAAGTTATCCAAAAGGCGACGTAATAAAAGGTATAGACAGTGTTTGTGATAGTTTGGTATTTCATGCAGGAACAAAGATGAATGCAGAAAATCAAGTGGTAGCCAATGGCGGACGTGTGATATGTGTTACATCTTTTGCAGATAATCTACAAGATGCTCTTGCTAAAAGCTATAGTTCTGTAGAGAAGATAGAATGGGAAAATAAATATTATCGTAGAGATATAGGAAAAGATTTGTTGTAAATCATAATAAACAAAGGGATAATTATAAAATTACTATCCCTTTGTTTTATAGATAAAGGGCATTTATTCCGGACATCTGTTGTATAGTTCTGCAATATCAATTGTGTGCGAACATTCGAATGTTCCTTTGGGGCACTCTTTGTGACCATGTAGTCCGCACGGACGGCAATTTAGTTTTTCGTGAGTTTCCACTACTGCAGAATTTGTAGATAATGGTCCGAATCCGAATTCGGGTATTGTTGAGCAGAATATGGCTGTGGTAGGTGCATCAACAGCTGTAGCTAAATGCATCGGCGACGAATCGCATACATAGTTCATAGCAGCATCTCGCATCAGTGCAGCAGATTCCAATAACGACAGTTTGCCTGCTAAATTTCTGACATAGTGATTTGCTAAATGTTTAGATATTTCTTCGCATAGATCGTAGTCGGCATTTCCTCCTAGTAAGTATATATTGTATTTGAAAGGTAGTGTGGGTAGAAATTTGCACCAATCTTTTTTTGCATATTGTTTGGTCGCCCATAGTGAGGCCGGTGCTACACAAATGTATGGTGTGTTTTTATATTGCAGAACTTTTGAGTATGCCTCGTTTGATGGGTAAAGGCATGGTTTTTCTGCTTCTCCGCATGTTATTTCAGATATTAGTTGTTGGTTTCGTTCTGTCTCGTGTAGGTAGATAGAATCTTTTTGTCCTATGCTATGTGGATACTTATAAGTGAAAAATTTAGACATAGGGTTCTTATCGAAACCTGAGGTTTGGGTTGCTTTTGATAGTGCAGTTAGTATTCCTGTAGAGAAAAATCTTTGTATATTTGCCACAAAATCGTACTTCATACTACGTATTGTAAATAGTAGTTTCAATAGGTTGGCAGTTTTGTTGTTTTTTTTATCCCATACAAGTATATTTCTTATATATGGGTGATTTGCAAATAGATGTTCGTTGCCTTTTTTTACAAGAAAGTCGATGTCTGCTTGAGGATACGTTTTGTGTAGTTTTTCTACAACAGCTGTTGCCAAAATTACATCACCTATAGATGCTGTTTGTATAACTAGTATTTGTTTCATAAAGTTTCTATTTGTGTGGTTGTTTACGACTGCAAAATTACTACTTTTTTTTGTTCCATTCACCGGCAAGGAATGAAAGCATTGCGTAAGAATTATTTAGTCGAGAATTTACTTCTTCTTTTTCAACCCATTCTACTTGTTCTATTCCTTCTTCTGTTTGAGGTATAGTAGTTTGATTGAAAGAGGTATGCATGTTATACCACGATGTCTGTTTTATAATCCATTGTTCAAACATATAGTATACATGATATGTTTTTACAATTAAACCATCGGATATAAGGTTTCCTACACTGGTTTCTTCTTCAACCTCTCTAAGTGCAGTTTGTTCTAATGTTTCGCCCTTTTCTGCTTTGCCTTTTGGAAGGTCCCAACGGTTGTTTCTAAGAATCAGCAAATGTTTGTTGTCGTCGTTCCTTACTATTCCACCTGCGGCTTTTATCAGCGAGAACCTTTTTAAGCATTCGCGTATGGCGTTTTTTATGTTATTTGGGTATATTATAACGGCATTGTTGTCATCAGAATCGTTGTTTAAAAACTTATCCCAAAAAGAAGAAAAATCGAAATTGTTTTCAAATATGGTGTATTTTTTGCCTTCAATATAGTCGGGAAGATCTTCTTTTTTGTTTGCAAAAGCAACGAAATTGAATTTGTAAAATAGAATAAAACTGCTCATAATAAACAATATATAATAAATATTTTAAATTGAATATCAAAAAAATCAATTAAATAACTCATATATGTGTTTTTTTATTTTTGTAGATGAAAAAAAAAGTGTACCTTTGCATTATGAAAACGATAGATGAAACAGCATACATGACAGCTAAGTTTTTATTGCAAATCAAAGCAATAAAGCTTAATAACGAGAACCCATTTACATGGGCTTCTGGTAGGAAATCTCCTATATATTGTGATAATCGAATTACCCTTTCTTATCCTGAGATAAGGACATTTATTCGTCAAAGATTTGTTGATATAGTTAATGAACAGTTTGGTGATGTAGATGTTGTGGCAGGAGTAGCAACAGGTGGTATTGCTCAAGGTGCATTGGTGGCTCAAGAGCTAGGTAAGCCTTTTGTTTATGTTCGTTCTGAAGAAAAGAAACATGGTATGACAAATCAGATAGAAGGCGAGATAAAATCGGGACAATCTGTAGTGGTAATTGAAGACTTAGTGTCAACCGGAAAAAGTAGCTTGATTGCTGTAAATGCTTTGAGAGAAAAAGGATGTTTGGTAAAAGGTATGGTAGCTATTTTTAGCTACAATCTAGATGTTGCAAAAAATAATTTTGCAACAGCCGGTGTTGATTTGTTTACTCTTACAAACTACGAAAAACTTATTGAGGTAGCACAAGAGCAGGATTACATCAAAGAAACGGCAATGGAATCGTTAGCCAAATGGAGAGAAAATCCTGAAAAGTGGTCTGAAGAAAGAATGAATGGTTAATAAAATAAATAACAAAATATGGCAATAAGGGGTGTATTCTTTTTATTGCCATAATCTTTATTTGTATGAATATAGAAAGTAAAAAATTAGCAATAAATACTTCTGCAAAGATGATATACGACTTTGTGGGAAACTTTAATAATTTCTCCAATTTATTACCTGCTCAAGTTGAAGGTTGGGCTTCTACAGAGGATACATGCTCTTTTAAAGTTGGAGGTTTTGTTCAAATACAATTGAGAATGGCCGAAAAAACACCTTATTCGAAGATTGTGATAGCTCCGGATATGTCTACTGCAAGTTCGTTCCCTTTTCAATTGATAATAACCTTGGACGAGAAAAATGGATATACGGATACAGTTGTTTCTACAAAAATAGAAGGAAATTCTATGATGTTGATGATGATAAAGGGAAAGATAAAACCTGCATTAGATACAATGGTAGAACAGTTGAAGTATTTCGCCGAAAATAGAAGTAGATAAAACAATGGTAGGTAATAGAATCTGTCACTATGTATAGAATGCTGAACTATTCAAAAAAGAATGGTTCAGCATTTTGTAATTTTGAGGTTAGGGATTTATATTTTTCGAAAAAAAAAGTATTTGTAATTGTCGACTGCTTGCAGTATTATGGTCTATGGGTAGATTTCTTGTTGGTATTTGCCGGTACAATGGGAAATTCGCTGAAAGCAGTAGCAACAAGAGGTAGTACTTCTGAATATGGTAAAATTTGTTGATCCATACTATTTACCAAGTTCTCTACGGATGCTGACCATAGGTAGGTATTATCTTTTATATCTACGATGTCGATTGTAAGTACTCCATTCTTTTGTATCTCCGATACTAATTGTATATTACCATAATATGCAGGCAAATAGTTGTAGCGAGGATACATCCAGTAAGAATTCCAACCACCAAATCCATACCAATAAGGAGGAGGTGCCGGATAGTTGGATTGTGTGACTATCGAAGTTTTTACTGTCAAGCCGAAGTTTACCAAGTTTACCGACGTAGAGTCTTCGACAAGTCCGCGAAGACTAAGTTGTTGTTTTATGGCCATGGCTATATTATGGTAGTCGGTCATATTCATGTTTGGTGGCAGTTGGTCGGCATTGGGTTTGGCTATCCTGTAGGTTTTTATTGATACCAACTTTTGTGGGTTGTATACACTGCTGTTTAGTAGTTCGTAGTTCGAGCAGCTGCCCAAAGTAGCTATTGTGGCTATTATTATAAAAAACTTTTTCATATTGCAATAAATATTATTATGTTTAAAATGCTTCTACTTCGTTCTCCATCATTGTTTCTTCATAGGAGCCTGTCATTAAGTCATTATCGAATTGTACAAACACATGTGTCGAGTCGCAAAATGGTTTGTTTTTAGAGTAACCACATCTGCATAGTGTTACTCTGTTTCTTATTTCGTAACTTGACCCATCGCTACTTTCTATTCTTATACCGCCTCTCACCCATATAGGACCGCTAATTTTGAATATACTATCTTCTATTATCGATATGTCGGCATGTGTGTTTGGTTCATAAAAATTCTGTGTTTTGTTGTCGAATAGTACAAGACGTCCGCTTGGACAATGCGACACTTGGTGTTCTATTACCTTTTGGTTTCCTGTGTTATAGTCTTGTCTTACTAGGTTCCAAACACTTCCGTAGGCATCGCAAAAACGTGCATACGAACAAAGTTTTTTATTGTCGTATAGAGTAAAGTGTTCAGATTTTATTACTCTTGCTTTGTCGAAATAGGAATCTTTTGTAGCTGTTTCGCGTCCGTCCCATTTAGTTTTGGCGTGGTTGCCGTTGCAAAATGGTTTGTTGTCAGATTGTCCACATCGGCACAAGGCATAAGGATTGGTGTCGCAATTAAAAGTTTTGCCTTTGCGGTAAAGCCAAGCATCGCCATCGCTATCTTGTGCTATAATGTCTTCGTCAATAGAGGGTAAGCCGTAAACTAAGTATGGTCCATTTTCTGTTATCTTTATGTAATAGTCGGCATTGTTGTTGTTTGTTGATTTCATATACACGTTTTTTTGTTCTGATGGATAAAACAAAAATATTTTTTTTCGGTTCGTTTTTATAAACTTGTTTTTTATCTTTTTTGGGAAAAACTTGTTTATACAATGGTTTGTAACTTGAATAAAAAAACTATTTTATTGCTTAATATTATGGCAAAATACAATATATTTGTGTTGTGAACGTTTTGTGAACAATATTGGAACTATTTGATTTGTAGATTAAAAATCTTTTTGATGTAAAAAAAATGCAAAAAAGTTTTTGTAATACGAAGAAATGTTTTATTTTTGCAGAAGAAAAATTATGCGGAATTTCTAAATAAAGATACATAAAATATGAAACAGAAAATAATTATATTTATCGTAATGTTGGTATTAGTAGTGCCATCGGTGAATGAAGTGTTTGGACAAGCAAAGAAAACAACTTCATCGCAAACAACGAAGAAAACCTCTACTTCAAGCACAAGTAGTAAAAGTTCGAAGAATAGCAAAGGTAAAAAAGGAAAGAAAAGCAAGAAAGAGCCTATTCCTGAAATAGAATTGCCATACAATAGCAATGACTGTTTGTTTGCTATCGAACTTAAAGCTGATTTGGCTTATGGTCCGGCAAAATCACCACAAGGCGGTGGTAGAATAATGGAAATACAACGTGATGCTAAAAATCCATTCCTTTTCGAAGTTGAGCATAATACTGTATGGTACAGATTTGAAGTGCCTTATTCGGGAAAGTTGTATTTGGATATTACGCCTGTTGATCCAAAAGACGACTACGATTTCTTGGTGTATAAGTATACTGATAAATATTTTACTAATAGTCTTATAGCTAATAGAATTAAACCTGTATTGGCAAACTTGTCGTTGCCTGATTCAGCTTCTAAAGGTTGTATAGGAATATCTGCAAAAGGTAAAAAGACATTTATAGACAAATCGATGCCGGATCCATATTGTGCTCCTATCGATGTAAAGGTCGGTGATGTATACTACATAGTGTTAGATCAACCAAACTATGCAGCGAAGGGTCATACAATAAAAGCTCGTATACATGTAGAATCTATAGAACCTAAAGTGGTGATATATGATCCTAAATTGAAGAAAAGTGTAGAAGCTGAAGTTTTACTTATCGAAAAGAATACAGATAATCGTGTTTTGTTAAAAGAAAGTGCGTACAAAGGAGGTAAGTTTTCGTTGGTGCCAAACTTTAACTATGCATTGTATGTGAAAAAGGATGGATATTTTTCGGTATATAGAGATTTTAATGCCAATCTATTTAGGGAAGATACGTTGTTAAGA
Source organism: Bacteroidales bacterium (assembly GCA_017561155.1). Lineage (GTDB taxonomy): Bacteria > Bacteroidota > Bacteroidia > Bacteroidales > P3 > HGM05376. Next base: position 18,471 of record JAFZDP010000069.1, read on the forward strand.
GTAATAATGAATAAGATAGAAAAGGGTGTAAAGTTTCAGTTGTCTGAAGTATATTTCGAAGAAGGTGGTACTGTGCTTATGAAAGAGTCCGACTCACTTTTGATGATTTATGTACAAAAGTTCTTGAATCATCCCGAAGTTGACTTTAATATCAAGGGATATGTAAACACCTATGGTTTCGATCCTGCTGCCGATATGCAAACATCGTTGGAACGTGCAACAGCTGTAAAAGATTTCTTTGTAAGGAATGGAATAGATGAAAGTAAAATAACTGTTTCGGGAATGACAAAGAGCGATGTAAAGACAATGTCGAACGAGATGATTAATAAGAATAAAGTGAATACAGTGAAGATAGAGATAATAATAACGGGTGTGAAACCTCGACCCCAGAATTAATTTTTCTAATATAATGAATAGAAGGTAGGATAAAAAACTTTTATCCTACCTTTTTTGTTTATAGCCATCAATGGTATTAAATATATTCTGGGCTGCCCATTTAATGGATTGATTTGCTATTAATATATGATTAATGCAAAGCCAATTACTCCATAAATTTAGAAGAATTGCCGATATATACATGAATAGTAGTGCCTGTTTGTTTCTATGGGAATATTTTGCGATAGTATTGCAATTTGTAGCGAATAAAACTGCATTTGTATTGATCTTGTGTTTTTAACATTTAAGCAGTCTTATGTGATTATTTTTTTAACATTTGGTACAAACAAAATGAACCAACAAAAGCAGTGTCGATAAAAAGAATGGATTGTGAGTGTAAGTTTTTGTATGTCAGTTTGTTTAGGGTGTGTTTAAATGTTTGCGTGTATATGCCTAAAAAAACGAGTGGGGTAAAATTGATTTATGAGCGGGGTAAAATCAATTTTAGGGTGGGGTAAAATCAATTTCAGGGTGCCCCTTTTTTGGGGAGGCTTGTATTGGAGATATTTCTCGGAGAATATTGTTTAACAATTAAGACTTTGCTATTTAACATATTTCTATATATTCTCAATGGTTCACGAATTAATACATATTGTATCGAATATAGTTGAATACGTTTTAGATTGATTCATCTAATGGGGGAGGCTTATATCTAAATGGCCGGCAAAATGGTGTAGTAAGTAATAATTCGGCGTAACCTAAAATGGCATAAGTTGTCGGGAATGTGCTGTTGGTATGGTTTTGTTCGAGAGGTTAAAGCATGAATAATACTCAAATTATTTTTGCTGCAAAGCAATAAAGAGTGTATTTTTTAGTTATTTAAAACCGTAGTAAATAGAAAAAACCGATAGTATGAATAGTAATAATTTTTTCTCTAGATTTCCTATTGTAAAGCATTTGTTGCTGATGGTGGCAGTAAGTGTAGTAATACTTATAGGAGTATCCTTCTTTTTGAAAATATATGGTCGTCATGGAGATGAACTTTTTGTGCCGGAGATAGTGGGTAAAAATATTTCCGAACTAAATTCTATTTCCCAATCTTCGCAATTGCAATACATTGTGGTTGATTCTGTGTTTGTTGCCAATACCGACGGAGGTATTATATTGACACAAGACCCTATTGCTAACGAAAAAGTAAAAGTGGGTAGAAAAATATACATAACTATAGCTGCCTATAGCCCTGAAAAGATTTATGTGCCCGATGTTATAGATATGACAGTTCGACGTGCAATATCGGAATTGGAAGGAGCCGGACTGCAAGTAGGAAAGCTAAACTTTGTAGAAAGTAGTTTTAAGAATGCTGTTTTGGAACAATATTATGAAGGCAAACCTGTCAACGAGTATACAAAAGCCGAAAAAGGTGCATTTATTGATTTAACTGTGGGTAAAGGCGAATTGGAAGAAGAAGCTATAACAATGGTGCCTTTTGTGTTGGGAAAAACTCCTGCCGATGCTCGTAAGACTATACTATCGTCATCGTTGAATGTTGGTCGCGAACATTATCCTGCCGATGCTGATCGTAGATGTGTGAGAGTTGTTAGACAAAGTCCTAACTATAATGGGCGTTCTAGAATGCCTTTGGGTACTAAGATTGAAATATGGTACGAATCGGAAAAAACAACCGACTTTAATAAGGTTGTAAAAGAATTTAAGGTAGATACATCTGAGATAGTAGAGGACGACGAGAATGTAGAAGATGATGAAGATTGGTTTGTAGGTAGATGGTAATATATAATATATTGTATGTTATGAAAACGAAAGTATTGGTATTGATATTTTTTGTGTTTAGTGGTGTGCTTTATGGTCAAGAATATTTGGTAGGACTTAGTAGTAATGTTTCATTACGCCAACTTTCGGTAAACAACACACCATCTGACACCAAATCCTCATCGTCGCTTGCGTTGCCTTTTTTCGACGATTTTTCTAATTACTATGGTTATCCCAATACAGATTTGTGGCAAAATAATCAAGTATTTGTCAATACATCGTATGCTGTTTTTCCACCAACTGTTGGAGTGGCGACCTTCGATGCTCTTGATGAAATGGGTGATTTGTATAGTGCTGCCACTACATCACGTTTCTCGGCCGATACACTGACTTCTCGGCCTATAAGGTTAGATTCTTTGTTTTCGCCATATCCCAAAGCAATAACAGTTACAGATTCTATATATTTAAGTTTTTATTTCCAACCGGGTGGTGGATATGGAAATATGTGGGAAAGAATTGGCAATGCTCCGGCAGTAGAGGATTCCTTGATATTGGAATTTTATGACTATAATTCTGATCGTTGGAACTTGGTGTGGGCTACTTGTGGTTTCGATTTAGATACATTGTATGCAAAAACAGGTTTGTTCTTTAAGTATGTGAATATCCTTATAGATAGCAATATTTATTTCTCATCAAAGTTTCAGTTTAGATTTAGAAATTATTGTTCATTAGACAATAGTGCCAAACCGGGTATTGCGGCCAATACCGACCAGTGGAACATCGACTATGTGTACCTAAATAATGGTCGAAGCCGCTACGATACTACCACTAGAGATGTTGCATTCGTATTGCCGGCACAATCGTTCTTGAAAAATTATTGGGCCATGCCGGCCAAGCAGTTTCAGACAAGCGATATGAAGTCGAATATCAATCTGACGATAACAAATCTTTATTCTGCCGATCTTGAATGTAATTACAATTATGTGGTGGAAAATGCAAAGGGTAATGTGATAGAAACTTATAGTGGCGGACACGACAATATATCTCCTTTTTTGCCAGATGGTAACTATCAAACAGCTGCTGCTCATGCAAACCCTCCGGTAGGTTTTAGTTTTCCAGTTTCGCAACATTCGCCTTCGACGTTTACCATAAAACATATAATAAAAAATGGTATTACCGGTGACCTACAACCGGCCAACGATACTATAACATTTTCGCAGGTGTTCGACAATTTTTATGCCTATGATGATGGAGTGCCGGAAAATGGATATGGAATTACATCGTCGAGTAGTGTGATGTATTTGGCATATAAATTTTCCTTGAATACAGCCGACACTATAACGGCCATAGATATGTTTTTTAATCCTACACTGAACAACGAAAATGCCGAAATTCCATTCTATATAACCATTTGGGCTGATAATAATGGAGAGCCGGGTAATGTGATATACAAATCGGCGGCATATTCGTATCCGAAGTTTGCCGATTCGGTATCTTACCGAAGATATTTGTTGGACTATGGTGTAAAGGTGAATGGAACTATATATATAGGATTTGAGCAACGCTCCAAAAACTTTATAAACTTAGGGTTCGATAGAAACAACGATGCACGCCAATTTATTTATTACAAAACATCCAACGTGTGGCAACAAAGCATATTGTTGGGAGCTCTGATGATGCGTCCATATTTTGGAGCTAAAGCAGTGGTTGGTATTTCTGATTTGCCGGAAGTGCAACACAAAGTATTGGAAGCAAAGATATATCCAAATCCTGCTACACAGTTTGTAAACATAGAATTGGAAAATAATCAAGCAGAATATAGTAATTTGCAAACATATATATACGATGTTTATGGCAGATGTGTCTATCAGTCGGCGTTTGCTTCGGTGGTTGATATTTCGAATCTTACCGAAGGGGTATATATGCTTCGCGTGGCTGGTAGCGATATGTTGTTGCAATACTCGACAAGAATAATAGTAGTAAAATAATATATTTTAATTTAGGAATGATAGACGAAACATTACAAGAAATAGAAGACAAGCACGATGACAACGAGATGTACGAGAATTATCGTATAGTCGTAGATAAGGGGCAAAGCCTATTGCGTATAGATAAGTTTTTGATGGTTCGTATAGAGGGAGCCTCTCGCACTAAAATACAAAATGCTGCCAAGGCCGATTGTATATTGGTAAACGACAAACCTACAAAGCCAAGCTACAAAGTAAAGCCCGGCGATGTAATAAGTGTGTTGTTGCCTACACCTCCAAGAGAGATAGAAATTATTCCTCAAGATATTCCTCTAAATATCGTATACGAAGATTCCGATGTTATAGTGGTAAACAAACAGCCAAACTTGGTAGTACATCCCGGTTATGGCAACTATACCGGTACCTTGCTTAATGCACTTACATTCCATTTTCAAGGACAAACCAATGCCGATGGCAGTCCTGTGATTCCTTATTTGGTACACCGTATCGATAAGAATACGTCGGGACTTATACTTATAGCCAAAAACGAAATGGCGCAAACCTATTTGGCAAAACAGTTCTTCGAACATACTATCGAGCGTAAATACAATGCTTTGGTATGGGGCGATTTTGCCGAAGATAGTGGAACAATAGAAGGAAATTTGGGACGCTCGTTGAAAGATAGAAAGGTAATGACAGTGTTTCCTGATGGCGACTATGGCAAACATGCTATTACGCATTGGAGTGTATTGGAACGTTTTGGATATGTATCGTTGGTAGAGTGTGTGTTGGAAACCGGACGTACACACCAGATAAGGGCCCACATGAGATATATCGGACATCCATTGTTCAACGACGATACTTATGGTGGAGACATTATACTTAAAGGTACAACCTTTTCTAAGTACAAGCAATTTGTAAACAATTGTTTCGAGATATTGCCACGTCAGGCGTTGCATGCAAAGGTATTGGGATTTGTACATCCAACCACTAAAAAGAATTTGTTTTTCGAATCGGAATTGCCCGAAGATATGCAAACAGTATTGGCCAAGTGGCGTCGATATAGTAATCACGAATAGTATATATATATAGCAATATCGAAAAAGGGTAGCAGAACATCTGCTACCCTTTGTTTTGTTACCTATATTTTCATGCTCGCAATTAGAATGCAGAACGGAAAACTGTTTTATCCCCAAAGATTCCACTTTCGTTCGGTGGAATGTTGCCTTTATTGTTTGTTTTTTGTCGAGAATTTTATCTAATTTCAGTATAATAAAGTAACACTTTCTACCACGAGTGAAAGACTTTTGAAAAGATGTTTCATGAAGAGTGCATATTTCAAGCAAGAAGTGTGCACCCTTCAAACGAGAAGAGTGTACACTTCATTTATTAAATTTGAAATGATTGATAATCAGTTTTCTATTTTTATATAAATATGCAACCTTATGCTGAATAATAAGTGTTGCGAAAAATTAGTTTATTCTTTTGAAATATGTAGTGTCCCATATATCCTGAGAAATACTGCAAGAATGAAAATTGTTTAATATTTTAAGGGTTTGTTCATCATCGGTTAATATAAAATGGTGAGACTCTGGACTAGAAGGTTCGTGGTAATAGAATGATATTACATCATTATTGATACTATAAGGTATATTCAAATATTCTCCGATTGAAACATTGCCATTATCATCAAATTCGAGAGTGCAATTCGAATCATTTATAGTTTCAAAATCATGACCTACTAATAGCCATTTAGTGTCCGATAGGACATCATTATTTTCTTTTTGGCACGAGAAAAATATAACTGTTGAAAATATCAACAAGATTAGAGAACAAGTTTTTCTTTTCATATTGTTGTTTATTAATTGTGATAGGTTCTAAAAATCCATTTTCTAACAAAATAAGGAACCCATCTTTACTATTTTGCTAGAAATTTCAGTCTGCAAAAGTACACTATTTATTTCGACTAGCCAAACAAACAGACTGTTTTAACATAAAAATTCTATTCTTATATTTGTTACCTCCTTTTTATATCTTTAAGTAAGTTCTAAAAATTCATTTTCTAACAAAATAGAGAACCTACCTTTACTATTTTGCTAGAATTTTCAATCTGCAAAAGTACACTATTTATTCAAAAGATTCAAATAAATAGACTATTTTAACATTTAGACTCCATTATTACATT
>JAFZDP010000070.1 GCA_017561155.1 Bacteroidales bacterium
CATCGATAAGATTGGTGGTGTTTGGTATTTTCATCTCTATGTTATCGTACCAAGTAAATAGCAACGGTAAGTTACGCTTAATGCTTAGATATGCACTGCGTAATTTTTTGTGAGTGTAATAACTTTTGCCTGTTTCTGCATCAATAGTTCTCTCTTTTAAATATTTATCCCATTTGATACTCCACTCGGCAAACATTCCCTCGAACGTCTCTTTATCTGTCTTAGTTATCATATCTGATATCTGTTTTAATTCTATAGCAGCCTCTGTTTTGGGATGTTTTGTGAGATATTTACGTATAGTTTTCTGTTGGTGAAATTGACATAATTGCACTTTTTTATCAATAAACATTTTTGGTAGTCCTTTTCGCTCATCAAACACTACTGCAGGTATGTCATAACCTCTACTTTCAAGTTCTGCAATACCTTGTGCATAAAGGCTATTAGTCTCATTCTTGACAAAATACCACAATAAGTCTTTCCCTGTGAGTGCATCTTTAAATAACATTACTCCATGATTACGACTCCAATAAGTTGTATCCATTATCACAATAACTTTTTGGGGTGACAGTGATCCTTTGGGTGGTGTATAGGTATCTAGTTTTCGTTTTATAGTTCGTGCTGAGCATCCGTATCTTTCTGCTAATTGAGTATACGTTTGCTTCAGCTCTGAATACTCATGCCATAATTTAGGGATATCGATTCTATTGCCTCCCAAAAATTGTTTCCCACAAGCATGGCATTTGTATAATTGACAGCCTTTAACCATGCCATTTTTCTTTGTAATTGAACTGCCACAGTGAATGCATTTTTTTTATTCATTACCTTTGAACGCTATATCTCACTAATAATTATAGATATTACAAAGATTTTAGCCTAATTTTTGTCCATTACGTCGAAACTTATGTTCTATTATTCAACCGGAATGTATAATAGTATAATTATCACCTATATACAAAAAAACTAACAACTTACAGGCAAATGCTAAAGTTGAATATACAATTACACACATTATATAAAACTAATAAAGCCGGGATACTCTTTGTCGCATCTCGGCTTTATATATAGGTTGCTATATAACACAGAAGATAAAACTCCACTAGGCTTTTGCCAATGGTGTTATAGTATTAAATTGTCCATTACCCGGCAAATTATCATCGATAGGACCATTTACAGCTTCGTATTTCTCGATATTGTCTTGCAATGCAGCCAATAATCTTTTGGCATGGAATGGCGAAAGAATCACTCTCGACTTTACACATGGCTTAGGCATGGCCGGCAATACTTGAGCAAAATCTATCACAAATTCAGTGTGCGAATGAGAAATAATTGCCAAACTGGAATATACGCCTTCAGCTACTTCCGGTTTTATTTCAATATCCAATTTATGTTCTTCCATAATACATTTATTTTATAAGTAAAACAATTATTTTTTTATTTTCTATTTCTATCAAACATCATTTTAGCATACCATCTAACAGAAACTAAAAATCTATGTCGTATAGAATAAAAAATAATCGGGACTGTTCTTTATATGTCCCGATTATTTTTATCATTTATAATTTAGCGATTAGAACGTTTTGATGTTCCGTTTTGCATGTTTTCCATTTCAACTTTATCGCCAACGATGATACCTCTATACTCAGGCAATCCTGTTCCTGCAGGAATCAAATGTCCTACGATAACATTTTCTTTCATACCTTGCAAATAGTCGCATTTTGCATTGATAGCGGCATCTGTAAGCACCTTGGTAGTTTCTTGGAACGATGCAGCCGATATGAAACTCTTAGTTTGCAACGATGCTCTTGTTATACCTTGTAGCACCTGACGTGCTGTTGCCGGTTTAGCATCTCTAACCGAAATAAGCTTCTTATCTTTGCGTTTCAACAAGGAGTTTTCATCTCTAAGTCTGCGAGCAGTAATGATTTGTCCGTTTTCGCAATCAGAATCACCCTTGTCTTCCACAACCTTCATACCAAATATGCTGTCGTTTACTTCGTTGAAGTCTATTTTGTTTACCAATTCGCCTTCCAAGTATTTAGTATCACCCGGATCATCGATTTCTACCTTGCGCATCATTTGTCTTACAATAACTTCAAAGTGTTTATCGTTGATTTTTACACCTTGCAAACGGTAAACTTCTTGTACTTCGTTAACGATGTATTCTTGTACCTTCATAGGTCCTTTTACAGCCAAGATATCGGCTGGAGTTATTGAACCTTCGCACAAAGGAGTACCGGCCTTAACATAGTCGTTTTCTTGAGCCAAAATTTGTTTCGAAGTAGAAATCAAATACGAACGTTTTTCACCGGTTTTTGAAGTAATTGTAATTTCACGGTTGTTACGTTTCAATTTCTTAGCTATAGAAACTATACCATCTATTTCGGCAACTACAGCAGGATCGGAAGGATTACGAGCCTCGAACAACTCGGTTACACGAGGAAGACCTCCGGTGATATCCCCTGCACGACCAAACGAACGAGGAATCTTAACCATAATATCACCAGCCTTAAGTTTTGCACCATCTTCTACCATTATGTGTGCATGAACCGGCAAGTCGTATACCTTGATTATTTCTCCATCGGCTGTCTTTATGCTGATAGTAGGATTCTTTGTTTTTTGACGCGATTCTATAACTACCTTTTCTGTCAAACCGGTTTGATCATCAGATTCTACACGATAAGTAACGTTTTCTACTACGTTTTCGAACGATACATAACCTGCTACTTCTGACAATATAACAGCATTGTATGCATCCCAATCGGCAATAAGATCGCCAGGATTTACTATTTCACCAACGTGTTTGTAAAGTTTAGCACCATAAGGAACCAATGCCGAAGCCAAAGTTATATCAGTACGTTCGTCTACAATTCTCATTTCAGCAGAACGTCCTATTACTATATCATATTCTTCGCCAGACGATGTTTTGTAGTTTACAGAACGAAGTTCATCTATTTCAAGACGACCGGTGTATTTAGCTTCAATTTTAGAAGTTGTACTAACGTTACCACCTGCAACCCCTCCGACGTGGAATGTACGCAATGTAAGCTGAGTACCTGGTTCACCGATAGACTGAGCAGCGATAACACCGACAGCTTCACCTTTTTGAACCATTTTACCTGTTGCCAAGTTACGTCCGTAACATCTTGCACATACACCTTGTTTAGATTCACAAGTAAGCACCGAACGTATTTCAACTTCTTCGATTGGCGAATTTTCAATTTTATTACATATTTCTTCTGTCAATTCTTCACCGGCCAATGCAATCAACTCACCTGTTAAAGGATGATAAATATCATGAACAGAAGTTCTACCTAATATTCTTTCACCTAACGATTGAACTATTTCTTCGTTTTTCTTTAATGCTGTTGTTGGCAAACCACGAAGAGTTCCACAGTCTTCGTCAGAGATAATAACATCGTGAGCAACGTCTACCAAACGACGAGTCAAGTAACCCGCATCCGCAGTTTTCATCGCGGTATCCGCTAACCCCTTACGAGCACCGTGGGTAGAAATAAAGTACTCTAACACAGACAACCCTTCTTTAAAGTTAGAGATAATTGGGTTTTCGATAATTTCGTTACCAGTAGCACCGGCCTTTTGAGGTTTAGCCATAAGACCACGCATACCAGACAACTGACGAATCTGTTCTTTAGAACCACGAGCTCCAGAATCCAACATCATATAAACAGAGTTGAAACCTTGATTATCCGACGATAAACGTTTCATAACAGTATCTGTTAATCTTGCATTGGTATCTGTCCAAATATCAATAACTTGATTGTAACGTTCGTTGTTTGTAATCAAACCCATCGAATAGTTAGAAATAACTTCTTCTACTTCTGAGTTTGCTTGAGATATTAATTCTTCTTTTATAGATGGGATGATAACATCGCTAAGGTTGAATGACAAACCTCCACGGAACGCCATCTTGTATCCCATATCCTTAATATCATCAAGGAATTTTGCTGTTGCAGCATTACCACATATTTTAAATATGTTTCCTATAATATCACGAAGTGATTTTTTACCTAACACTTCATTGATATAACCATATTCTTTAGGTACGACTTGGTTAAACAATATACGACCTACAGTAGTATCTATTTTTTCAAGTTTACCTTTATTGTTTATTCTTACATTTACGCAAGCATGAAGAGAAACTCTTTTTTCATTGTATGCAATGATAACTTCTTCTTCAGAGTAGAATTTCATTCCTTCTCCTAATACAGGATTACCAGGTTCGCTCTTACGAGGTTTAGTCATATAATACAAACCTAGTACCATGTCTTGCGAAGGCACTGTAATTGGAGTACCATTTGCCGGGTTAAGGATATTATGCGAAGCCAACATCAACATTTGAGCTTCCATAACAGCAGCATTTCCTAGAGGTACGTGAACCGCCATTTGGTCACCATCGAAGTCCGCATTGAACGCAGTACATACCAATGGGTGCAAACGAATAGCTTTACCTTCAATAATTTTAGGTTGGAATGCTTGTATACCCAAACGGTGCAAAGTAGGAGCACGGTTCAACAAGATTGGATGTCCTTTCAATATATTTTCAAGGATTTCCCATACAACAGGATCTTTTCTATCAACCATTCGTTTTGCCGACTTAACGGTTTTTACTATACCGCGTTCCAACATTTTTCTAATTACGAAAGGTTTGAATAGCTCTGATGCCATATCTTTTGGCAAACCACATTCATGCAATTTCAATTCAGGACCTACAACGATAACCGAACGACCTGAATAATCGACACGCTTACCTAACAAGTTTTGACGAAAACGACCTTGTTTACCCTTCAAACTGTCAGATAATGATTTTAAGGCTCTGTTTGAATCAGTCTTAACAGAACTTACTTTTCTTGAGTTATCCAACAAAGAGTCTACAGCTTCTTGCAACATACGTTTTTCATTGCGCATAATCACTTCAGGAGCCTTTATTTCTACAAGTCTCTTCAAACGATTATTACGTATGATTACACGACGATACAATTCGTTTATATCAGAAGTTGCAAATCTACCACCGTCAAGAGGAACCAATGGTCTCAACTCAGGAGGAGTAACCGGGATAACATTCATCACCATCCATTCCGGACGGTTATCCATTCTAGTTTGAGATTCACGGAACGATTCAACAATATTCAATCGTTTTAGTGCATCTTGTTTTCTTTGATTTGAAGTTTCTTTGCTAGCTTTGTCTCTAAGTTCGTAAGAAATTTTGTCCAAATCCAAATTTTTCAACAAAATCTCTAATGCTTCAGCACCCATTTTAGCCACAAACTTGTTTGGATCGCTATCATCCAATTGAGCATAGCCTTCCGGTAATAAATCTATAATATTATAGTATTCTTCTTCTGTTAGCAAATCCAATTTTTTTACAGGATTCTCCAAATTTGCAGCAAAACCGGGTTGTATAACTACATATTTTTCATAATAAATTACTTGTTCCAATTTTTTACTTGGAATGTCAAGTAAAGTACCTATTTTATTTGGCAAAGAACGGAAAAACCAGATATGAGCCACAGGAACAATTAAAGAAATATGTCCCATACGTTCACGACGTACTTTCTTTTCTGTAACTTCAACACCACATCTGTCACAAACAATACCTTTATAGCGTATACGCTTGTATTTACCACAGTGACATTCCCAATCTCTTACAGGTCCAAAGATTCGTTCACAAAACAAACCATCTCTTTCTGGTTTATATGTACGATAATTTATAGTTTCAGGTTTTGTAACCTCGCCCATAGAACGTTCTAGAATAGATTCAGGCGAGGCTAAACTTATCGTCATCGACGAAAAATCATTCTTTATCTGTGTATCTTTTTTAAAAGCCATATTCTTTAAATATTAATATTGAAATTAATTTTACTCGTGCTTTAAAATCTATTTGAAAGTTATTTCCAATCCCAAACCTCTCAATTCATGTATCAATACATTGAATGATTCAGGAATACCCGGAGTTGGCATATTATCACCCTTAACAATAGATTCATAAGTCTTAGCACGACCCACAACATCATCTGATTTTACCGTCAATATTTCTTGCAATATATTAGATGCTCCAAACGCTTCTATTGCCCATACTTCCATTTCTCCGAAACGTTGACCACCAAATTGAGCTTTACCTCCTAATGGTTGTTGAGTAATTAGTGAATATGGTCCAATAGAACGAGCATGCATCTTGTCATCAATCATGTGATGCAATTTCAACATATAAATATATCCAACAGTTGCTGGCTGATCAAAACGTTCTCCTGTTTCACCATCATATAGATAAGTTCTACCATTTTCTGGCAATCCGGCCTCCTTCATATACGCATTTATTTGGTCCAAAGATGCACCATCAAAAATAGGAGTTTGGAAACGTTTATTTAATTTCTTACCTGCCCAACCTAACACTGTTTCGTAAATTTGTCCCAAGTTCATACGAGAAGGCACCCCTAGTGGATTCAACACTATATCAACAGGAGTTCCATCTGCTAAGAATGGCATATCTTCAGCACGTACTATCTTCGATACAATACCTTTATTTCCATGTCGACCTGCCATCTTATCTCCGATACGCAATTTACGTTTGTTAGCTAAATAAACTTTAGCCATTTGAACTATTCCGCTTGGTAAATCATCACCTACCGTAGCAGAAAATTTATTGCGAGTATAACGACCTAAAATTTCTCTGTGCTTGATATTATAATTATTCAATAATTCTTTTATCAATTCATTAGTTTCAGAATCGCTAGTCCATTTATTTGGACTAATAATTGTATAATCGATTGCTTTTAATATCTTTTGAGTAAATTTACTCTTCTTAGGTACAATTTCTTCTTTAAAGTTTGTATAAACACCATTAGAAATTTTACCACTCAATATTATCAACAAACGATCTACTAATTTATTCTTCAAATCATCTGCTTCAATATCAAAAGCCTTATCCAACTCTGCAATAATGTCTTTATCTTTAGCTCTTGCTTTTCTATCTTTTATCATACGAGTAAACAAGCGCTTTCCAATAACCACACCTTGCACTGATGGTGGTACTTTCAATGAAGCATCTTTTACATCACCTGCTTTATCTCCAAATATAGCTCTCAAAAGTTTTTCTTCAGGTGTTGGATCAGACTCACCTTTCGGAGTAATTTTTCCAATCAATATATCACCTTCTTTTACTTCTGCACCAACTCTTATTATACCATTTTCATCTAAATCTTTAGTAGCATCAGTACTAACATTTGGTATATCTCTAGTCAACTCCTCTACCCCACGCTTAGTTTCTCTAACTTCAAGCGTAAACTCTTCAACGTGTACAGATGTAAAAATATCTTCTTTTACAACCTTTTCTGAAATCACAATAGCATCCTCATAGTTGTAACCTTTCCATGGCATGAAAGCAACCATTAAGTTACGACCCAATGCTAATTCTCCATTTTGAGTTGCAAAACCTTCACACAATACTTGTCCTTTTTTAACTTTCTCACCTTTCTTTACAATTGGTCGCAAGTTAATAGCTGTACTGTGGTTTGTTCTTTGATATTTTGTCAAATTGTAAGTTTTTACATCTTCATCAAAACTTACTAAACGTTCTCTTTCGTCACGAGTGTGGCGAATTACTATTTTGGTAGCATCCACAGATTCAACAACACCATCTCCAATAGAATTTAATAGTACTCGAGAATCTTCTGCTACAGATTTTTCAATACCGGTACCAACAATAGGAATTTCTGGATTCAACAATGGCACAGCTTGACGCATCATGTTTGATCCCATCAATGCACGGTTAGCATCATCATGTTCCAAGAATGGAATTAGAGACGCTGCTATTGACGCAATTTGATTTGAAGCGACATCAATCAAATTTACATTTTCAGGATGAACAATTGGGAAATCAGCCAAATTACGAGCTTTTACCTTGTCAACAGAAATCACACCATCTGTTGTCTGTGCTGTTGTAGCTTGAGCAACAGTATTACTTTCTTCATCTTCTGCCGAAAAATAGATAGGTTCTTCAGATATTTGAACTTTACCATCCAAAACTCTTTGATATGGAGTTTCAATGAAACCTAATCTATTGATTCGTGCATAAACACACAAAGATGAAATAAGTCCAATGTTTGGTCCTTCTGGGGTTTCAATTGTACATAATCTTCCATAATGGGTATAGTGTACGTCACGCACCTCAAACCCTGCTCTATCACGAGAGATACCACCAGGTCCTAATGCAGAAATACGACGTTTATGAGTAATTTCAGCCAATGGATTTGTTTGATCCATAAACTGAGACAACTGGTTTGTACCAAAGAAAGAATTAATTACAGAAGACAATGTTTTTGCATTAATTAAATCAGTAGGAGTAAATACTTCGTTATCGCGAACATTCATACGTTCTCTGATTGTTCTAGACATACGAGCTAATCCAACTCCAAACTGAGCTGATAATTGTTCACCAACAGTACGTACACGACGATTACTCAAGTGGTCAATATCATCAACTTCAGCTTTTGAATTAATTAATTGAATTAAATATTTAATGATTGAGGTTATGTCCTCTTTAGTCAATACACGAACATCTGAAGGAACAGTAAGATTCAATTTAGTATTGATTCTATATCTTCCTACATCACCTAAATCATAACGTTTGTCAGAGAAGAATAATTTTTCAATTATACCACGTGCGGTCTCTTCGTCTGGTGGTTCTGCACTTCTCAACTGACGATATATGTATTCAACAGCTTCCTTGGCATTGTTTGCTGTATCTTTTTGTAATGTATTGAAAATAACTGAATAATCTAAAGAATCATCTTTTTCAGTATGGACTAATATAGTTTTTACATCTAGTTCAAGTATCTTTTCTACATGTTCTTCAGTCAATTCCACAGCTCTTTCGATAACAACATCTGTACGTTCCATCGAAACAACTTCTCCAGTATCCTCGTCTACGAAATCTTCGATCCAAGAATCAACTACACGTGCTGCTAATTTACGACCTATAACACGTTTCAAATTAGCACGAGTAACTTTTACTTCCTCCGCCAAATTGAAAATATCTAATATCTCTTTATCTGTTTCAAATCCAATAGCTCTCAAAAGTGTAGTTATTGGCAATTTTTTCTTACGGTCAATGTAAGCATACATCACATTGTTTATATCTGTAGTAAATTCCATCCAAGAACCCTTAAATGGGATAATTCTAGCAGAATATAACTGAGTACCATTAGAGTGAAACGATGTTCCAAAGAATACACCTGGAGAACGGTGCAACTGAGATACAACAACTCTTTCTGCACCATTGATAACAAATGTAGCTTTTGGAGTCATATAAGGAATCATCCCTAAATAAACATCCTGTACAATTGTTTTAAATTCTTCATGTTCCGGATCAGTACAATATAATTTCAATTTCGCTTTTAGCGGAACACTATAAGTCAAACCCCTTTCTATACACTCTTCTATTGTATAACGAGGTGGATCAATAAAATAATCAAGGAATTCTAATACGAAATTATTCCGAGCATCTGAAATAGGAAAGTTCTCATTAAAAACTTTAAACAAACCTTCATTGATACGATTGTCTGGATTTGTTTCTATTTGGAAAAAATCTCTAAAAGATTTTAATTGAATATCCAAAAAATCTGGATAGTCAAATTTGCGAACAGATGCAAAATTTACTACTGTGGGGTTATTATTTGCCAAGGTTTTTATCTTTTAAGGTTTTAGAAACTACGAACTAAATTAAATAGCAATAAGGAATAGGCTTTCCGAATATATCGGAAGCCCTATTCCTTTTAAGTATACAAATAACGTTTTGTTACTTGATTTCAACTTCAGCACCTGCTTCTTCCAAAGATTTTTTCAAAGCTTCAGCTTCGTCTTTAGAAACGCCTTCTTTAACTGGCTTTGGAGCTGCATCTACTAATTCTTTAGCTTCTTTCAAACCTAAACTAGCCAAATCTTTAACTAATTTTACTACGGCTAATTTTTGTGCACCAGCTGATTTCAAAATAACATCAAAAGATGTTTTTTCTTCTTCAGCAGCAGCACCAGCTGCAGGAGCAGCAGCAACTGCAACAGCAGCAGCAGCAGGTTCAATACCATATTCTTCTTTTAATACGTCTGCTAATTCTTTTACTTCTTTAACTGTAAGGTTTACTAATTGTTCAGCAAGAGCTTTAATATCTGCCATGATTTTTATTGTTTTTTTTATGTTTTACAATTTATTTTCTTTTCTCGATGTTTTCACACATCTTATTATTCGGGTTTTTCCGATAAAGTTTTAAGAACACCTGATAATGTGTTTCCTCCTGATTGCAATGCAGAAACAACGTTTTTGATAGGAGATTGTAGCAAGGCAACCACATCGGCGATAAGTTCGTTTTTGGACTTGATATTTACCAAAGTTTCCAAATTTTCATCACCAACATAGAATGCTTCTTCTACATAAGCACCTTTCAAAAGAGGTTTAGCTGCAGTAGCTCTAAACTCTTTAATAAGTTTAGCAGGAGCATTATTGGAGTTCGAAAGCATTATCGCAGTTTCGCCTTTTATAACAGGATACAATTCAGAATAATCGATACCTGTTTTTTCCAATGCTTTAATAAGCAAAGTATTTTTAACGACAACTAATTTTACTTCTCTACGAAAAGCCAAACGACGCAATTTGCTTGTTTGTACTGAATCTAATCCTCCGATATCAGCGATATACAAGTGAGGATAGCTTGCAACTTGTTCGTAAAGAGAGTCTATTAGTTGGGCTTTCTGTTCTTTTCTCATAATGTCTTCGAAAATTTACTTTTTACTGTTTATAAGCTAACGGATTTAGTATCTACTTTAATTCCGGCACTCATTGTACTAGAGATATAAATACTCTTCAAATATGTACCTTTAGCAGCAGATGGTTTCAATTTAATTATAGCTTGCAACACTTCACGTGCATTGTCTACAATTTTTTCATTGTCGAACGATGTTTTTGCTACTGCTGTATGAACAATACCAAACTTGTCAACTTTGAAGTCAATTTTACCAGCTTTAGCTTCTAAAACTGCTTTACCAACTTCCATAGTAACAGTACCTGTTTTGGGATTAGGCATCAAGCCTCTAGGACCTAATATTTTTCCTAATGCACCAACTTTTGGCATTACACTTGGCA
The DNA here is from genome assembly GCA_017561155.1 of Bacteroidales bacterium. Classification (GTDB taxonomy): domain Bacteria; phylum Bacteroidota; class Bacteroidia; order Bacteroidales; family P3; genus HGM05376. The sequence continues at coordinate 11,153 of JAFZDP010000070.1, forward strand.
TGGTTATTATAACATCTACATCCGTCCAACCGCCTTTTATTTTAGCGATGTAATCATCTAAGCCATAATAATCAGCTCCGGCTGCTTTAGCTTCTTCTTCTTTATCAGGAGTACACAATACCAAAACTCTTACTGTTTTTCCTGTTCCGTGAGGTAATGTAACGCTACCGCGTACCATTTGGTTGGCTTTACGTGGATCAACACCTAAGCGTACATCAATATCAACAGAAGCATCAAACTTTGTATAAGTAATGTCTTTTACAACTGATACAGCTTCTTCTAAAGAATAAACTTTAGTTTTGTCAAACTTTGCTAAAGCACTTTTTTGTTTTTTAGATAGTTTTGCCATGTTGTTTTTTACTTTAATTATTTAGCGAAAGGATTTTCACCCGTAACAGTGATACCCATACTTCTTGCAGTTCCTGCAACCATGCTGACAGCTGATTCAATAGTGAAACAATTTAAGTCAGGCATTTTTACTTCTGCAATTTGACGAACCTGTTCCCAAGTAACTGAAGCAACTTTTGATCTATTTGGTTCAGCAGAACCACTTTTGATTTTTGCAGCTTCTTTCAATTGGATTGCAACAGGGGTAGTTTTAATTACAAAATCAAAAGATTTATCTTTATAAACAGTGATTATAACAGGAGTTATTTTACCTGCCATATCTTGCGTACGAGCATTAAACTGTTTACAAAACTCCATGATATTAACACCCTTTGCACCTAATGCCGGACCAACCGGAGGTGAAGGATTTGCAGCACCACCTTTGATTTGTAATTTTATCAATCCTGCAACTTCTTTTGCCATTTTTGATTAATAATATTTGATTGTAAAATTCGATTATTTTGATAACTACTACTCTTTCTCTACTTGACCGAAATTTAATTCCAAAGGAGTTTTACGTCCGAAAATCTTAACCATAACGACTAATTTTTTCTTCTCGATATTAACTTCCTCTATTATTCCGCTAAAACTATTGAATGGACCATCAATAACTTTTACTGATTCCCCTACAATAAACGGATCACTCATACCTTCGCCAACTTCGATCATTTCGTCGATATTACCTAACAAACGATTAACCTCAGATTGACGCATAGGAGAAGGACTTCCATCTCGTTCTCGTATAAAATCAATAACATTAGGAATATTTTGAATAGTATGCACTATTTCCCCAGCCAAAGCAGCCTCTATCATAACATAACCTGGAAAATAGTTTCTTTCTTTTACGACTTTTTTTCCATTACGAATAGAATAAACTTTCTCTGTGGGAACTAATACTTGCGAAACATACTCTTGTAAACCTAATTTAGATATTTCATTCAAAATATACTCCTTAGCTTTATTTTCTTTTCCGCTAATTGCCTTTAATACATACCATTTTTTTACTAATTCACTCATGTCCTCGACTTGAAAAAATTACAGTAATTATCTATACTAAAAATAACTCAAAAAAATAGTTTCACCTCACTGCCTCAATAAACGGTCGTTTATCGATATTGGGAAGCAAGACAATGAAGCCTTTCATTTTTCAGAAATCCTATTATTTGAATATTTCATAAAAGTATCCTAAGATGCCTTTCCACCCTAAATTTTGTGCTCCAAACACGAAATCCATTAAGAACACTATTATTGCGAAAATCAAAGCGGCTACAGCAACAACTATAGCACTACTTTGGAGTTCTTGCATTGACGGCCATGAAACCTTGTTAACAAGTTCTTCATAGCTTGATTTTATGTAATTAGTTACTCTTGACATCGTTATTATTTTAATTTGCAGGGGCAGAGAGATTCGAACTCCCATCAATGGTTTTGGAGACCACTATTCTGCCCTTAAACTATGCCCCTGGATTAAGGCAAGATTTCTCTTGCCTTAACAATATCTCATATCTTATTATTCGATAATTTTAGTTACCTGACCAGAACCTACAGTTCTACCACCTTCACGGATAGCGAAACGCAAGTTTTCGTTCAATGCGATTTCAGAAATCAATTCAACATTAATTGTTAAGTTGTCTCCTGGCATTACCATTTCGCGTCCTTCTGGTAAAGTGATTTCACCTGTAACGTCAGTTGTTCTGAAATAGAATTGAGGACGATATCTGTTTCCGAATGGAGTGTGACGTCCACCTTCTTCTTTCTTCAATACGTATACTGTAGCTTCGAATTTCTTGTGAGGATGAACCGAACCTGGTTTAGCGATAACCATACCACGACGGATTTCATCTTTATCAATACCGCGAAGCAACAAACCTACGTTATCTCCAGCTTCACCTGTATCAAGTATTTTGCGGAACATTTCAACACCTGTAACAACAGATTTCAATTTTTCAGCTCCCATACCGATGATATCAACAGGATCAGAAGTGTGGATAACACCTGTTTCAATACGTCCTGTAGCAACAGTACCACGACCTGTAATTGAGAATACGTCTTCGATAGGCATCAAGAAATCTTTATCGATATCACGTGGAGGAAGAGGAATCCAGTTATCAACAGCATCCATCAAATCTTCTACGTTTTTAATACCACTAGCTTCTCCGTTCAAACCAGCCAAAGCCGATCCACGAATAACTGGAGTGTTGTCTCCATCATATTCATAAGAAGAAAGCAAATCACGAACTTCCATTTCTACAAGGTCTAACAATTCAGGATCGTCAACCAAGTCACATTTGTTCATGAAAACAACGATTCTTGGAACACCTACTTGGCGAGCCAAAAGGATGTGTTCACGAGTTTGAGGCATAGGACCATCAGTTGCAGCAACAACTAAGATAGCACCGTCCATTTGAGCAGCACCGGTAACCATGTTCTTAACGTAGTCAGCGTGACCAGGACAGTCAACGTGTGCGTAGTGACGGTTTTCAGTTTGATACTCAACGTGAGCAGTGTTAATAGTAATACCTCTTTCTTTTTCTTCTGGAGCAGAGTCGATAGAATCAAAATCTTTTGCTTCAGACAAACCCTTTTCAGCCAATACTTTTGTAATAGCAGTGGTCAAAGTAGTTTTACCGTGGTCAACGTGACCGATTGTACCAATGTTTACGTGTGGTTTGGAACGGTCGAATTTTTCTTTTGCCATTGTATTTCTGTATTAAAATGTTTATAAATATATTCTGTTTTTAAAAACCTTACAACACCATACCCATTTAAAGAAAACTAGGTACACTACCCCAATCTTCTTTCATCGTACTTTGCTGCTGCAAAAGTTTCTTTTCGAGCCATTGACGAGAGTTGAACTCGTGACCCCTTCCTTACCAAGGAAGTGCTCTACCACTGAGCTACAACGGCTTTTGCTTAGCAAAAAAAACGAACGAAAAGATCACCTATCCCCCGTCCGTACTTCAGTAGCTTCTCTCGAGCGGAAGACGGGGCTCGAACCCGCCACCTATAGCTTGGAAGGCTATCGCTCTACCAAATGAGCTACTTCCGCTTACTTTGTTTGTGGGGAAGGGTGGACTCGAACCACCGAACTCTTCCGAGGACAGATTTACAGTCTGTTGCAATTGCCGCTATGCGACTTCCCCATTGCTCCTCAAACATTATGTTTGAGGTTTGCGAGCCGATGGAGGGATTCGAACCCCCGACCCCGAGATTACAAATCACGTGCTCTGGCCAACTGAGCTACATCGGCATTTATTCATTCTTTCAAACAACTCACTTACTTGTTTCGAGATGCAAAGATACAACATTTTTCTTACTCCACAAACTTTTTTTTCATTTTTATTGAAACGTTTTTTATAATATACTTGTTTACAAAACTATATACTTAAAAAAATATTTTCTCTTTTCATTTAATTCGACCTATTTTAGTAGCAAAAATCTACATTTTACCTATCAAATTCCCGATTTTTCACCTCATTTCTGCTTTTTTTGTTCAATTTTCAAATAAAACAATGAAAATCAGAAACTAAAACTATAAACACAGCATTTAAAACCATAAATGATACAAAATATTCCATAATGAAAACACAATATAATATGATCAAATATTGATTTATTTTGGCAATAAAAGAGATTTCGAACAATCAATATACCATCGACAACGACAAAGACTATACCTTTTATCGCGATGGAAACTTTATTTTTATCGTATCTCTAAAGAGATTTATTTTTATCGTGATGTGGGTATCCCCTGCATCGTGATATAGACAACAAAACATCACGATGAATTTTTCGCTACATCAGGATAGATTTTTCAATATTTCTCCTACAAAAAAACAAAACTTTGAAAAGAACAACTTTTAGAGAAGAATCATTCTACACACTTTAATGTATGTTTATATGTATTATGACAAGTTATCACAGTATTTGACAACCATTCTTTACTACTATTCTTCAGCTTCACAAAACTTATGTAACTTTGAAACAGCACCAATCAATCAGAAATATTATTCTGAAGAATATTGTTAGTTAATAAATTATGCCGGCATATTGACGTATATAAATCTACTCAGCAAAACAAAATGTCTTCAATATTTTACATTTTGCATTACTATAACTCATCTTTCAATTCGACCAGAAAACGTCGTATTTCAGTCAATGTATCTATTATTTGAGTTTTTTCGTTTACATCATTTCTCTTCTTCAATTGTTCTTTTGCACCATCAAGTGTAAAACCACATTCCTTTGTGAAATAATATATACGCCTCAATATTTCAATATCTTGCTTTGTATAACTTCTTGTTCCTTTTTTGTTTTTATATGGTTTTATACAGTCGAACTCTGTTTCCCAAAAACGCAACAATGATTGAGATACACCCAACATATTTGCCACTTCACTTATGCTAAAATATATTTTTTCCATATCTATTCTGCTATTATTTTAATTTAGAATTTTCCAAATGTCGACGACAATCTCTTTCTGTTTTCTTCTTTATATTGTTTTCTAAAGCTTCTGTCAGATTTATCCCTGTTTGGTTTGCTATACAAATAAGCACCCATAAAACATCGGCAAGTTCATCTGCCAGTTGTTTCGATGCATCGGTTGTTTTGGAAGACTGCTCTCCGTAGGTTCGTGCCATTATTCGAGCTACCTCTCCAACCTCTTCCGTCAGAATTGCCATATTGGTAAGTTCGTTAAAATAACGAACACCATACTGCTTTATCCACTTATCTACTATATCTTGAGCTTCTTTTATTGTCATACTATTCCAAAATATAATTTTGATTATCTTGGTAACTATTACGCATATTATACTTCAAATCTTGCAACATACCTGCTTTTACATTGATTGTAAAGTTCCAACTTTTGTAATACCCAAACGGCACCCAATTAAATCTCATTTCCCAACAATGTAAATCTCTATATATATCTATCGAAGTATATGACATCTTCTTTGTTTCGAAATCAAATCCGGTAGTAAAAGCTATTTTCCAATTCTTTGTCAAATTCAAATCGCCTCTTACCGACACAGTTTGTACTACATCGGTTTCATAACCCATCAACATAGCATAATACTGACTTATGAAACTCAAAGTATATGCCACAGAAAGATTCCACGGAACAGAAAAATCTACCACACTACCCAACATTTGGTTAGGATTATTGAACGGACTTTGCAACATTGCTTCAGTAGGAATAGCAGATTGCTCTGTCTTAGCATCAGCATTATCCTTAAATGTGTTAGAGTTCAACGTCCAATTCAACTGCATATTCCATTGAGAATTTTTTCGTTTAAACAGTCTATTTTCTTTTTCCCATAAGAACTGATTGGTCATATTTCCCTCGTCATCTAATACATACGGAATGAAATAACCACTATAATTTACAACTAAACTTTTAAACAAGGTAGTTCTACCCGTCACAGTTAGCGACGACCAATTTAGAGAATCCTTTGCCATATCATAAGACATTCCCAACGTTAAGTCTTCTATAAGTATTATCTTTCTTGTATCCGAAAGTGTGTCGTTTTTCGATGCAACTTTCATTTCCAGATTATTGCTGATACTAAATCCGACATTACCTGTTTTTCCATAAGACGGTCCACCATACAAACTTTGTTCGAATATGGAATATCGTTGTTCCATACCTAAAGTATCTGTGTAGCTTTGCCAGAAACCTAAATTTGGATTACCAAAATCCGGTCTAAAATTGAACGATAACGATGGCTTCACTACATGTCTTATTGCTTTGACAAACCCTTTTTTGAAATTGAACATACCATACAATCTCGTATTTAAGGTTGAATTGAAAGTAGCATCTCTATTAGCTCTGAATCCTGTTACTGTATCTACTACGGGAGTATTTGTTATAGGATCCAACTCTTTGCGTATCGTACTCCAATGCCATCTTTCATTGTAAGTTATTTTATTGGTCCAATTGAAATATTTCAACACTTTTACAGAACTAGAGATTGGCACACTATGAGATATTCCATTTTTCATAGCCTTAAAAACATCAGCAGTAAGCAATAGCGAGTCGAAAGTAGCAATATTATTAGATGCATTCATAATATAAGACATACTGATATTTTCGTACCATTTGTAGCTGCCTTTTGGATTCTTTCTGCGGAAAGGATAGAACTGAGACGAACTTAATGATATAGAAGGTAATTTAAGTTCAATCAATCTAGTGTTTATGTTATACGACTCGCCAAGATTTGCAGAAAAATTAAAATAACTACCTAATGTTGTAGAGTATGCTATACTTGAATTTGTTGTACTATTGAAATAGTCGTTCGTGTTTGATGTCCATTTAGAATAGTTTCTACTTACCAAGTTTACATTTGCCGAAAATCTACTATTAGGGTTTGCTTTAGGATCTTGTTGGTGATTCCACGCCAATTTAAAATCTCCAAACTCACTATACGAGTCGGTTTCTTTTATCCCCAATTTAGTTCTTTCATATCTCAAATCTAACGAGCCTTTGTATTTATAACGTTTATAGTAGTTTGATTTAGGATTAATTGCCCAACTCAAATTTGTATATATATCACCGGCCAACAAAAGATCCACATAATCATTTATTGCAAAATAGTAGCCACCACCACGCAAATAAAAACCTCTGTTATTAGCCCAACCATACGAAGGAATTATCACTCCCGATGTTCGCCCCTTGGTGAACGGGAAAAAAGCAAACGGAAGGACTAATGGTGTAGGCACATCACTAATACTCAAATATGCCGGACCTGTAACTATTTTGTCGTTGGTGATAAGTTTGGATTTAGAAAATTCTATAGCAAAATGCGGCTCTGCGTGATTACAAGTGGTAAATCTTCCACTGTTAAGATACATTACAGAGTCGTTCATCTTTTTCACTTTATCGCCGTGCAAGAAACCATCCCCTTCTTGGGTTATAACTCCCGTAATTATCCCTTTCTGGGTGTTTATGTTATATACAATCTTGTTGGCATTATACTCCGACTCGCCCTGTTTGAAAATAGGTTTACCCTTTATTCTTCCGGATGTATCCGGAGCACCTTGTGCATATAATATCTGCTTGTCAAAATCGACAAAAATATCATCTGCTTTCAGATTCAAATCTTGATAATCGACACTACCATTGTTATAAATAAAAGCCTTTTTAGTGTTTGGTTCTACTACTATTGAATCTTTAGCTTTATATTTTATAACATCTGTTATGGCATTCTTAGACAATTTCAATTCTGCCAATGTATCTGCTTTTCCAAATTCAACAACAGAATCTTCAATTCCATTTTTATTACCAACCACGGTATCGATTACATTTCTCTTTTTTTCGACAAAAAAAGACTTCACACCAACCGAATCTCGAACAATTTGTGAACCTTTCTTTTGTTGAAAACTTTTCTTCACTTTTGCAGAATCCTGTTCGGTTTTATTCGCCACTAATACACAATAAGATACCTTCGCCGACAGCATAGTTGGTATCAGCATAAGTGCCATTATTATTAGGACTTTCCGGGTCAATATGTACTTTATAAATCGTTTCGTTTGCAATATATAAAAATTAAAATGTATCTTTGCATTTGAATTTGCAAAAATATGATTATTATCGCAATTTTCTAAATAAAAAATATATTTTACTGAATATGAAACGAATAATATTTGCATTTATTGCCATTTTTCTACTAGAAGGAAGTGTTTTTTCGCAAAAAAAAGAGCTTGGAAAAGTAAAAATTGTAATGATTGACCCCGGACATGGGGGTAAAAAACCCGGTGCCATCGGAAAAAAATCTAAAGAAAAAGATATTACATTATCTGTAGCCCTAAAATTGGGAGAAATCATAAAAGAAAACTTCAAAGATGTGATAGTACTCTACACTCGTGAAACAGATGTGGATATTGACTTGGCAGAACGTGCACAAATGGCAAATAGAGCCAAAGCAGACTTGTTCATCTCTATTCACGCCAACTCTCACAAAAAAACAGAACCTTCGGGAACAGAAACATTTGTGATGGGTCTTTCTACAAGCAAAGCCAATATGGAAGTTGCTCGCATCGAAAATGCAGATATATTGTTGGAAGCTGATTACAAAAACAATTCTGAATATCAAGGTTTCGACCCTAATGCTCCGGAAAGTTATATTATGTTCACATTGTATCAAAACGCTTTCTTGGAAAAAAGTTTAAACTTTGCAGAATACATTCAAAAAGAATATCGTTCTAGAATTAAAACCATCGACAGAGGCGTGAAACAAGGAGAATTGTTCGTTTTATACAAAACATCTATGCCTGCCGTACTTACCGAAATAGGTTTTATCAGCAACGCAAAAGAAGAAGAATATATGATGTCTGAAGAGGGACAAAACGAATACGTTTATTGTATAGCTTCGGCATTTGCACAATACAAAGCCTACGAAGAGAATACTCCTGTGGTAGAAATACCTGCACCTAAAAGACAAAAGAAACCAATTGCATCTCAATCTGAAACCACAAAACCAAAAACTAACAACACTACAGAAAAAACAACTCAAGAAAAACTTGACGTTAAAGTGACAATAATAGATTCGACAAATGATGCAGAAAAAAATAATGCTTCTGAAAATGTAGCAAAGACAGAAAATGTCGACAAAAATAAAACTACCGAAAATACAAACACAACAACACAAAAAGATGTTATTGAATATAGAGTACAATTTTTGGTAGCTAAAAATAAACTTCCTGATAGCGACCCTGCACTTAAAGGTGTTTCGGGATACGACACATACGAACAAGACGGAACAATAAGATATACAAAAGGAAGAGAAACAAACATTGAAGATGCAAAAAGAATAGCAAAAGAATTAAAAGACTTAGGCTTTAAAGATGCGTTCATAGTGACATTCTACCAAGGAAAAAGAATATCAGGCTATGAAGCAAAAAAAATAATTGATTCACAAAAATAAAAATAGTATGTAGACGTTTACTTACGTCTGCATACAATCAAAACAAACCATAATGAAAATAAAAACAGAAACAAAAATTGGAATTGTAGGAGTATTAACCATTGCGATATTGGTATGGGGTATAAATTTTTTGAAAGGTAAAAATCTATTCAGCAAATACAATACGTACTATGCGAAGTATACCGATATAAATGGATTATTACCTACTAGTTATGTTTTTATAAATGGTATGAAAGTTGGAAAAGTAACCAACATAACATATATGGATTCTCAGATGAAGAATTTCTTGGTTAGCTTTGATATTCCTGCCAACATAAAGATACCATCAAACTCTATAGCAGAAGTATATAATTCTGATATTTTGGGTTCGAAAGCTATGCGAATCATTATTGGGAACTCTCCAACTGAACTATCCGGAAACGATACCTTGTTATCCCAATCAGAAAGTTCTATGTTTTCCGAAATAGGCAAAATGCTCACCCCATATACCGACAAAGTTGAAAATATTATCTCCAACTTAGATTCGGTTGTAATTTCGGTGAACGAAATTTTAGACAAAAATTCACAACAAGAAATCAAATCGATGATAGTGAATGTAAATCAACTATCGGCAAATTTGGCATCACTATCAAGCAATCTTGACAATATAACCAGTCAAGAAAAAGAGAAGATACACCTAATAGTAGAAAACGTAGAAAAACTGTCTAAAACATTCAAAGAAAACGACGATAAGTTGGCTTCGATAATAGATAACATTGCCAATATAAGCGATACATTGGCTCATTCTAACATATCTTCTACCATGAATGATATAAACAACTCGTTGGCATCGCTTTCTAGCACGCTGAACAAGATAAATGTTGGAAAAGGCAATTTGGGATTATTGGTCAACGACGACAACCTTTACAAAAATCTTGAACGCTCTACCCAAAATTTAGACTCGTTGATAAACGACATCAAAACCAATCCAAAACGATACTTAAATATATCAATATTTTAATTTCAAAATTCTATGTCGATAAATGTTGAAAATATAACCAAAGTTTATGGTACTCAAAAAGCATTAGACCAAGTAAGTTTCTCTATCAAAGAAGGTGAAATTGTGGGATTGTTAGGACCAAACGGTGCAGGCAAATCCACTTTGATGAAAATCATTACTTGCTTTATTCCACCAACATCGGGAAATGTAAATGTTTGTGGATACAATATTTTTGACAACCCTTTAGACATACGAAAAAATATTGGTTATCTTCCCGAACACAATCCTCTATACTTGGAAATGTATGTTCGTGAATTTTTGATTTTCGTGGCAGGTATCTACGGAATAAAAAACAACACCAAACAACGCGTCGAAGAGATTATAGAACTAACAGGACTAACCAAGGAGGCCAACAAGAAAATAGGGCAACTGTCGAAAGGATACCGCCAACGTGTAGGTATAGCTCAGGCTCTTATTCACGACCCTAAAGTTCTTATACTTGACGAACCTACAACAGGATTGGACCCCAACCAACTTGAAGAGATAAGACAACTGATAAAAAAAGTGGGAGAAACAAAAATTGTTATGCTTTCGACCCACATAATGCAAGAAGTTGAAGCTATATGCTCGAGAGTTATAATAATAAACTCGGGTAAAATTGTAGCTGACGACAAAACAGAAAACTTACAATCGTTGCAAAACAACAGCAACCAATATTTTGTAGAGTTTAACAAGGAAATAAATACTGCCTTGATAAAGCAACATCTGAAAGATATTACAAACGTTATATACAACGGCAAGAATTCTTATACCATAACAACAAAAACAAACAACGACATACGCGAAAACATATTCAAATGGGCAGTGGATAATAATTTGATGGTTCTTACCATCAGAAAGAACGAAAACAACTTAGAAAAGATTTTCCACGACCTTACTTCCAAATAGGTTTTAATTATAGAACATAAAAAAAAGAGGTATAATTTTCGGTTATACCTCTTTTTATTTTTTATTCTACAAATATTACTTTATCATTCTCCAATTTATATACTTCGCCACTTTCAAAACATACGGCTATTCCTTCGTCGTTGAAAGCAAGTTTGTGTCCCCACCTACTTACCCAACCTGCGTGCTTTGCAGGGTTTCCTACATATAAGGCATAGTCGGGAATGTCCTTGGTGATTACAGCACCTGCTCCCACAAAGGCATACTCTCCAATGTTATGACCACACACTATTGTACTATTGGCACCTATTGTAGCTCCTTTACCCACAAAAGTCTTCGCAAATTGATTTTTTCGATTGATAGCACTACGAGGATTAATAACGTTGGTAAATACGCAGGAAGGGCCTAAAAACACGTCATCGGCACAAACAACACCTGTATATATTGATACATTGTTTTGCACCTTTACATTATTCCCCAAAACCACTTGGGGCGACACTACCACATTCTGACCAATATTGCACCTCTCGCCTATCATACAACCTGTCATAATGTGCGAAAAATGCCATATCTTGGTATCAGCACCTATAATGCAACCATCATCGATAACCGCTGTTTCGTGTGCAAAGTAGCTTTGTTTTTCCATAACAAACAAAGTATATTATTTTCTACGAATATATTGTTCCCACTTCCAGGCAGAAACCAATGTGTCTTCGAGCGAGCGTTCAGCTTTCCAACCCAATTCATTGTTTGCCAACGATGTATCAGCATATATCGAAACCACATCACCTTGACGGCGTGGTGCTATCTTGTAGTTAAGTTTTAGATTGTTTACACGTTGAAACATTTCTACCAATTCCAATACCGAAGTACCCTTGCCTGTACCCACGTTGAATATTTCGTAGTTTTGTTTATTCTTGCCCTCTACCATTCTTGTAATAGCAGCAACGTGTGCTTTTGCCAAATCTACCACATCGATATAGTCGCGGATACACGAACCATCGGGGGTTGGATAATCGTTTCCAAACACACTCAAACACTCTCTTATTCCCGAAGCTGTTTGTGTTATGAAAGGTACCAAATTGTTTGGCACTCCGCGAGGCAACTCGCCTATAAGTGCTGAAGGATGTGCTCCGATAGGATTAAAATAACGCAATGCAATACCTTTTACAGACGACGAAGCTACGGTGTCGCGTAATATATCTTCGCATATTTGTTTGGTGTTTCCATACGACGATATTGCCGGCATTCGTGGGGTTTCTTCTGTTACGGGTAACACATCTGTTTCTCCGTAAACAGTAGCTGACGAAGAAAATACTATATTGTTGCGATTGTATTTCTTCATCAATTCCAACACATTAATAAAAGACATTAAGTTGTTGCGATAATATTTCAATGGCATTTCTACCGATTCGCCTACTGCTTTGAATGCAGCAAAATGGATTATCGAATCAAAATCGTAGCGTTGAAACACACTTTCCATAGCAGCAAAATCGCAGCAATCTACATTCTCGAAAGGTATTTTTTGTCCTGTTATTTGTTCCACACCTCTTAGGCAAGTATCGTCGCTGTTGGAGAAATTATCTACTGCTACAACATCGAAACCTGCAGCTATCAATTCCACCAATGTATGCGAACCGATAAAACCTGCTCCGCCTGTAACTAACACACGATGTTTGGTATTTGTATTCATAATCTATCTATTTTAGAAAACAGCACACAACCACAATGCCATTATTCTCTCTTTTTTCCCCCCGACATAGCATTACCGTTGTGTGCCATTTATGTTTATATTATTTTATTCTCAAAAAAACTATTGTCTGTCCAATGCAGTGTATATCGAATTGTTGCTCTTAAATTCGGGTACTATATTTTTCATTTTACCCACTATCTTATAGTCGTCGCAAGAGTCTATTATAGTTTCCAATTCTGCTATTTCGGCATCGACTTCTGTTTTGGTATATTCTCTTACCTTTGCCCGCATAATTTTTGGATTTTCTGTTTCCATAGTATTTTCTTTTGTAGCAAGCAATTCTTCGTATAGTTTTTCACCTGGTCTTAAACCTGTAATTTCAATCTCTACCTCAGGCATATGCGACAACATAATCATCTTCTTTGCCAAGTCGTATATCTTGACAGGTTTGCCCATATCAAACACAAATATATTGTTGTTTTCGCCTATGGCACCTGCTTCAAGCACAAGACTGCAGGCCTCGGGTATAGTCATAAAGTAGCGGATAATGTTACGGTCAGTAACAGTAAGAGGGCCTCCTTTTTCCAATTGTTTTTTGAACAATGGAATAACCGAACCATTACTACCCAACACATTTCCAAAACGTGTGGTAATAAACTTGGTGGTAGAACATTGGCGACTTTGTGCATATATTTCGGCAATGCGTTTTGTACCACCCATAACGTTGGTTGGGTTCACTGCCTTGTCGGTAGATACCATAACAAATTTTTCTGCTTTATATTCTATTGCCAAATCTACTACATTCTTGGTTCCAAATACATTAACATAAACAGCTTCGTATGGGAACTCTTCCATCAAAGGCACGTGCTTGTATGCAGCAGCGTGATAGATGATTTGTGGGTTGTAGCGTTCAAACACCTCCTTCATCTTGCGTTTGTCTTTTACATTACCTATCACAAATTCCATTGGAATACCCATATTTTTGAACGGTTCGTTGTTTTTCAGTTCAAACTGCAAATCGTACATTGGAGATTCTGCCTGGTCCAACAGCACAAGTTTTTTAGGCGAATAGTGCAATACCTGACGGCATATTTCGCTACCTATACTACCTGCAGCACCTGTCACCAGCACCACTTTATCCTTCAACTCTTTGGTAACATTCTTGTTGCTAAGCGAGATAGGTTCGCGTCCCAACAAGTCTTCTATCTTAACGTCTTGTATCTGATTGGCAGTAAGTTCGCCATTTATCCAAGTGTTGATGTGTGGAATACTTTTTACTGTAAGTCCCAAATCCACACCCATATTTATTATATCTTTACGCTCTTTAAGACTGATGCTTGGTATTGCCAATATCATCATATCTATCTTGTTGCGTTGTATAAAATCGACGGTAAGGATAGATGGGTTAAGCACGCGTACACCATTAATAGATTTGCCTATTTTCTTTGGAGAATCGTCGAAGAATGCTTTGATAGTATACTGATTGTTAGTATCGTTATATAAAGCATTCTGTGTAATACGTCCTGCATCGCCTGCACCGTAAACAACTACATTTATAATTCGGGCGTGAGGACGAAGATATTCGTTGTAGATACGACGTACCATAAGTCGGGAACTCATAAGTAACATAAAGGTGAACATACATATAAACAACAATCCTATGTATGTAGGGAAATAATCTAAAAGCACAGGGAATTGTCCGCACAATAAAAATTTGGCAGCAGAAAGCACTACAAATGCCATCACTGTGATGTAGATAAGGCGTACAATATCGTGGAATCCACTATAACGTATCATTCCTTTGTACGACTTACTAATCACAAAACCTAAAGTATATACAATTACAACAGGTATCAATTCTTTTAGTGTTTTTCCTACAACAATCGTTTCCAAGTTGTCGTAGTTTTTCAAAACCAACAATAGAAAATACGAAACGATTACTATACCAATATCGAACAATAATATCAAAACCCTTGGGAAAGAATTTGAATTTCGTCGTCCATATAGCAGTCTTGCAATGTATATTAATGCTTTCTTCATAATATATATAGTTTTATTAATTGAACAAAATAACTAAATATCTGCTATTTACAAAAATAAACAGATATTATAAGCACTGCAAATATACAAGTTTTTATCGAGTTTGCCAATTTTTTTTACTTTATTTATCAGATAACCTAAAAATTCACTTTGGGAACTAAGGAGGGGACAGATAACTATAGAATGTATAGAGGGTATAGAATGTAGAGAGGGTATAGAGAGTATAGAATGTAGAGAATGTATAGAGGGTAGAGAATGTATAGAGGGTAGAGAATGTATAGAAAACTAATGATTACTAACTAATAACTACTAACTAATAACTACTAACTAATAACTGACAACTTCAAAAAATATAGTGTATACCTTGTATACCTTTGTATACCTTGTATACTTTTTTGGGGTATAGAAAGGTAGAGAATGTATAGAGGGTAAAGAAAGTAGAGAGAGTTCATTAAACTTTAAACAGTAACCTATAACCCGTAACCCCACACCCCCTTAAACACAAAAAAATAAAGGTGTTTACCTGTTTACCTTTTGTTTACCTTGTTTACTTTTTTGGGTGTAGAGAAAGGTATAGAGGGTAGAGAATGTATAGAGGGTAAAGAAAGTAAAGA
This sequence comes from Bacteroidales bacterium, assembly GCA_017561155.1. Taxonomy (GTDB): domain Bacteria; phylum Bacteroidota; class Bacteroidia; order Bacteroidales; family P3; genus HGM05376. Next base: position 26,735 of record JAFZDP010000070.1, read on the forward strand.
GAGTTCATTAACTAGTAACCAGTAATCTGTAACCAATAAACTTCTAACTTCAAAAAATATAGTGTATACTTTGTATACCTTTATATACTTTGTATACTTTTGGTGTAGAGAAAGGATAGAAAGTTTAGAATCCTATATACTATAATATATAATAAAAAGAAGACAGAGGTAGTATGGTAGTATAAGGTAGTATGGTTTTTTGGAGTGAATGCTATTCACCAATACCAATTTGATTTGTGCAACTGATAGGGTAATGCACTATATAAGCATTGTCGCACTTTTTGAAATGCTTATACTTGACATCTTGCAGGTGAAATATGTATTATAAACTAAAATGCAATTGTAAAAATGAGAAAATGCCTGTTGTTTTAGACACCTACTCCTTGTTAAGATTTGGTTAATAGGTATTTACAATTTAATATTTAAGGTATTTTCTATACCTTATATACTCTTTTTAGTTCGCAGTCTGTTATAAAAAAAGTAACCAAGGTAACCCACTATATTTTTGGGTTGGTTCAATGTTCAATAAAAATTTCTCTACTATTCATTATCCGTAGTTCCCCAAAAAAGGTATACAAGGTATACAAAGGTATACAAAGTATACACTATATTTTTGGGTTGGTTTAATGTTCAATAAAAAATTCTCTACTATTCATAGTCCGTAGTTCCCCAAAAAAGTAAACAGGTAAACAGAAGGTAAACAGGTAAACACCTATATTTTTAAAGTTCGTGGCAGGCAAAGTCAAATTTTGTTTGAATCTGGTAGTATATTAGAGATATTTATAATGTTATATATATTATATGCCAAGGGGTTTATATATTAGATATATTATTATATATGCTTATATTTATATATTTATTTTATACCAGATATCATATTAGTATTTATATACAGATACTTATATATGCATTATTATACATGCATTATTATATATGCTTATATTTTTATATTAGATATCATATTAGTATTTATATACAGATACTTATATATGCATTATTATATATGCTTATATTTATATACCAGATATCATTATTAGTATTTATATACAGATACTTATATATGCATTTATTATTATGCTTATTACTTATATATTACATACATGATAATACAACACCACTACTGCGTGCTTGAAGTTTGTGTTTGATATTTCAAAAAATATAGGTGTTTACCTGTTTACCTTGTGTTTACTTTGTTTACTTTTTTAAGTATAAAAACTACTAACTTCTAATTGAAAACTTCTAACTACAAAAAAAACATAGTGTATACCTTGTATACCTTTGTATACCTTGTATACTTTTTGGGGTAAAGAAAAGTAGAGAGGGTAGAGAGGGTAGAGAATGTATAGAATGTACAGAGAGTATAGAATGTATAGAAAGTATCTTAACCAGTAACCAATAACCAATAACCAGTAACCAGTAACCAATAACCAGTAACCAGTAATCATTAACCATTAAACCTTAAACCTTAATCATTAAACCTTAAACCTTAAACACAAAAACATAGTGGGTTACCTTGGTTACTTTGGTTACTTTGGGTTACCTTTTTGGGGTATATGTAAGGTATCTGAATACAAAAAAAACGTGAGTCCATTCAGAACCCACGATAAATAAAAAAAATATATGAAATTAAAATTAACATATCTTTTGCTGTTATCGCAACAGTAATATACAAATAACTCAAACAACTCAATATTATTGCACACCACAAAAAAAAACGTGGATTCCTATTAGAAACCCACGAAAATAAAAATATAATTAAAAAAAATTTGCTGTTATTGCAACAGCATGTAAATATAACAAATTGAAATTAATAACTCAACTAATACAATATTATTGTACATACTTAAAAAAAGTCACTTTTTTTTACACTTTTCTCAAAAAAACGAAAAATCGTACTATTTATATATAAGACAACAGACTACGGACAACGGACTACGGACAAAAGTCTTATACCTCTAAAGTCAAGTCTTTCAATAATAATATAAATAAAAAACCTTTAAAAATTATGAGCAAAATTCTAGTAAAGTCGGTTGAACAAAACATCAACTATCTAAACAGCGGTGAAGTAAAAAGTGGTTATCTTCTACGCCCTGTACGCTACACAACTATCGAAGCTGAAGATTTAATAAACACAATTGCCAACAACAGTTATGTACCACGAGCATTTGTGAGTGCAAGTTTGTACGGCATAGTGGATTCTATCGAGAATTTATTACTTAACGGGCACAGCATTTCTCTTCCAAATCTTGGTATCTTATCGTTGAGTTGCGAGAGTACCGTAGCAAAAACACCTGCTGATGCAGGATTGAGTCAATTCAAAAAATTGAACATCAATTTCCGTCCAGCAACCGAGTTGCGAGAAAAACTTAATACAGTGGATTTGGAGTTAGACGGCGTGTGGAAGTGTTTGGATTTGTCTGCCAAAGATAAAGTATATCAACGTATTACCACTAACCATGATGGTGTAGAGCTTCCAAATGGTGATGGTGACGAAGTTGTGGAACCAAACAACCCAAACGGTGATAACAACAACCAAGGTGGTGGAACCTCAGGCGGTGGTGGTTTCGAAGGATAGTTTATGGAATTAGTAGTTAGTAATTACTTTAAATCAATTCTTTTTGCCGATTTAAGGATGTGGAACTTCGGTTCTGCATCCTTTTTTTATAGCTATTAGTTAGTAGTTAATAGTTAGTAATTAATATCTTTCTATACTTTCTCTACTCTTTCTACCAAAAAAAGTATACAAGGTATACAAAGGTATACAAGGTATACACTATATTTTTTGAAGTTAGTAGTTATTAGTTGTCAGTTATTAGTTTTCTATACTTTCTATACTCTCTATACTCTCTATACATTCTATACCCTCTATACATTCTATACTTTCTATACCCTCTATACATTCTCTACATTCTCTACATTCTCTACATTCTATACTCTCTATACCCTCACTACTCTTGTTTAAAGAAATTTTGTACTGTTTCGATTATATACTCCACTTCCTCAGCTGTAAGGTATGGGTGCATAGGCAGCGACAACACTGTTTTGCTCAACATATCAGCCACAGTGCATTTGCCCACACTGATAGGCAATTGCTTGTATACAGGTTGCATACTGAGTGGTTTAGGATAATACACCACCGACGGTATATCTTGCTGTTTCAGATATTCTTGCAGTTGGTTTCTAAGTTCTTCGGCAGGCAAAGTAATTGTATATTGAGCCCACGACGATGTATACCCCGAGGGTATAAAAGGAATCTTCACTTCGGCAGGCATACCGCTGTTGTAAGCCTCTGCCACTTGGTTTACAGCTTGCAGTTCGCCATTGGCAAAAGCATTGAGTTTCACCAATAATATTGCTGCTTGCAAGGTATCCAACCTCGAGTTTGTACCCACACGCACGTTGTCGTATTTGTTTGCACCTTTACCGTGCATTCTCAACGATTTTGACATATCTGCCCATTCATCGTTGTTTGTAAACAAAGCACCACCATCGCCGTAGCATCCCAACGGTTTTGCAGGGAAAAAAGATGTAGTGGCAATATCGCCAAAACTACAAGACATTTTGTTGCCAATACTACCACCAAAACCTTGTGCACCATCTTCTACAATATACAAATTGTTGGCACGAGCTATTGCAGTCAACTCGCTGTACGGTGCAGGCAACCCAAACAAATCCACTGCCATTATTGCTTTCGGTGTATATGTTTTTATTTGTTTTACAAATTGTATTTTCAGCTTTAAGTCCTTGGTATCAATGTTAAATGTATGCTTGTCTACATCTACAAACACAGGCACGGCACCTACAGCAGAAACAGCCTCTGCCGAAGCATAGAATGTAAAGTCGGGCACAAACACCACATCACCCTCACCTATACCCAACACTTTCAACGCCAACACTAAAGCATCGGTACCATTAGCACAGGTTATACAATGCTTGGCACCAACATATTGTGCAAGTTTTTCTTCGAGTTCTTCTACTTGCTGTCCCATAATAAACCTACCCGACGCCAACACCTCTTGCATAGCGTAGTCTATATGTGGTTTCAGTACATTGTATTGCCGTTTCAAATCTCTAAATTCCATACTCTATGATGTTTACCAACCGAAAGGATGTTTAGATAATTCTATATTTGCCATTGGGTGATAGTCGCCCTTAAGTCCTATGGGATTTGCATTTCTTATATCGTGAACAATATTTATACAATTCCTTGCCTCTGAAATACGAAACCCCTCGCCATTCAATATTTTTTGATAACTAAGCGTGTGCAGTTCGGTAAACCCGTCAGAGAACTCAAACTCGCTTCCATCCACCATAATGGTACGATAGGTTCTTTTGCCTTGCTCCAACGCTATTTGCGGCAAATGTTTGGCATTGATACTAAGGAAGTATCTAACCCTTGCTTTTTCCAATTCAAGGTATCCTGCCACCCTGTCGTGACTCATAACGTGTACAATATTTTTTGTTACTTTCCCAAAAATCCACGATAGCATATCGTAAAAATGCACACCGATATTTGTTGCCACACCACCGCTTTTGCGTTCATCGCCTTTCCACGAAGTATAATACCAATTACCACGCGAAGTTATGTATGTAAGTTCCACGTCGTACACCTTGTTTTTATCGCCTTGTTCTATGCGTTTTTTAAGCTCCACCACCGATGGGTGTAGTCTCAACTGCAATATATTATAAGCAGAATGTCCTGTTTCTTTTTCCACATTTTCCAATGCATCGAGGTTCCATGGATTCAACACCAATGGTTTTTCGCACACCACATCGCACCCCAATTTCAACCCATAACGAGTATGAGCATCATGAAGATAGTTTGGAGTACACACCGACACAAAGTCAATCTTCTGATTGGTTTGTCGCAGTTTGGTATTGTGCCTATCGAAGAGTTCCTGTTCGGTAAAAAAAGCAGTATCGGGAAAATAACTATCCAAAATACCCACACTATCAAATTTATCGTAGGCAGAAACCAAGTTGTTTCCCGTTTCTTTAATAGCTTTCAAATGTCGTGGGGCAATGTATCCCCCTACTCCTATCAGTGCAAAATTTTTCATTACTACTACATTTTACAGTCGTGCATCTATTATATCCTTAGGCAAAACACCTTTTACGTCGTAAACAACACCATCTTTGTTCAATAACCTACGAACATCCATACCTACAAATTCCTTGTGAGCCACAGCAAGAACCACAGCATCGTAACGCTCTTTTTCTACGTTCTCCCAAACGTTTGTTATTCTAATGCCATATTCATCAAAAACATCGTCAACGTTGGCGTATTTGTCAAAAATAGTCATATCCGAAGTGTATTCCAACAAGGTATTGTATATATCCACCACCTTTGTGTTTCTGATGTCGGAACAATTCTCTTTGAATGTAACTCCCAATATCAGAATTTTTGAATCCTTTACCTTGACACCTCTTTTATTCATACACTTTATCACCTGGTTAGCAACGTATGCTCCCATACCGTCGTTCAGTTCGCGAGAAGCCGTCATAATGCGAGGCAACACACCAAACACTTGTGCTTTCTGCATAAGGTAGTATGGGTCTATGCCTATGCAATGTCCACCCACCAAACCAGGTGTCATTTTAATGAAGTTCCATTTAGTTGAGGCAGCAGCAATAACATCGTGAGTATCTATATTCATTGCATTGAAAATCTTTGCAAGTTCGTTCATAAATGCAATATTAACGTCACGCTGCGAGTTTTCTATCACCTTCGACGCCTCTGCCACTTTTATAGATGGTGCTTTGTGAGTACCATTCAAGAGCACAGAATTATACAAATCATCTACAACATCTGCCACTTGTGGTGTAGAACCCGATGTTACCTTTATTATCTTTTCTACAGTATGTTCTTTATCGCCAGGATTTATTCGTTCGGGAGAATACCCTGCAAAGAAATCAACATTAAATTTCAATCCCGAAACATTTTCTATCACAGGAATACACACTTCCTCTGTAACGCCCGGATAAACAGTAGATTCGTATATAACAATAGAATTTCGTTTCAACGCTCTACCCACGGTAGCACTTGCAGCCACAAGTGGAGATAAATCTGGATTGTTATTCTCGTCTACAGGGGTAGGTACTGTTACAATATAAACATCACAGTCCTTTATATCTTCTTCGTTTGTGGTGCATACAAAGCCTTTATCCAATGCCGCTTTCAGCAGATTGTCAGAAACTTCGTTTGTAATATCCTTACCACTCATCAACGCCTCTACCCTCTCTGCATTAGTATCATATCCTACCACATGATACTTCTCAGAAAACAACCTTGCAAGTGGCAATCCCACATATCCCAAGCCTATTACAACCAGTTTTTCTATACTTTGTATGTCCATAAATTGTTTTTCAATACTTCTTTAAAATGATATAACTACAAAATATCTGTTTTTATTGTTCGTCGTCGAAAGTATTAATCCAAATATTCAATTGGTTTATTTGTTTTTTGTATTGCTCTATTTTGTCTTCAATAACATCTTTGCCCCATTTCGTTGTAGCATACCCATTAGCCCTCGACACAAAGGTTTCATCATCCAAATCATCAGTCAGCTCCAACAAATTAAGCAATGCTTGTTTTTTTTTCTTTAGTTCTGTTTTCAACTCAGTCAATGTCATCGAGAAACTAAGACTGTCGTCGTTATATTTAAATTGTTTTTTTATGTCCATCATATCTTATTTAAAAAAATCCTCATTCACAACAGCAAACGAGGATTTTAAAAGTACTTCAACTTATTTCAAAGTGGATATATTATGCTTCACTTTCATCTCCATCGCCGTACGAATATCCGTAACCGTAGCCATAACCATATCCGTAACCGTAGCCATAACCGTATCCCGATTTAACCATTGGTACAGCAATAAGAATCATAGCCATATTTTTGTATTTGTTAGATTCGTACAACTCTTGGATAGTTGGCAAATAACGTTTATCCAACACACCTATACGAGAAACGTACAAAGTCATATCGGCAACTTTGTTTATAATAACAGCATCCGCAATAACCTGTGCAGGTGTAGAGTCTACTATTATATAATCGTAGTGTTGTTTCAAATATTCAATCAACTTTTCAAACTTGTCTGTCAACAACAATTGAGTAGCATTTGGCGGAGTTTTTTCACAAACTACATAATGCAAGTTTGGTGAAATTTGACTACGAGTAATGATATTAGCCATATCTTCTTCTTTGCCTATAAGATATTTCACAATACCATTTTTCAATTTAGGGTCCATAATCTTAGACAAAGAACGTTTACGCAAGTCTAAATCCAACACAATGGTTTTCTTACCTAAATAAGCCAACGATAAAGAGAAGTTCAAAGCAGTGTAAGACTTACCCTCACCAGGTATCGACGATACCAATTGTATAACTTTTTGAGATGGGTCTTGCATAAAGAATTGTATATTGGAGTGCAACATACGGAATGCTTCAGTTATTCCATCTTTACCATTTTCAGTAACAACAATATCATCATCTTCTTTTCCTTTAGGTTTTTCAGGAATTTCTCCTATGATAGGAATAGAAACTACTTTTTCAACATCTACTCTTGAACGCACCTTGGTATTAAAGAACTCTCTCAAGAAAATAACTGCAAAAGGAATAACAGCACCCAACACAGCACCTACCAAAAGGAACATAATAGTACGAGGAGCAATAGGAATACCTGTACCATTAGCCGACTCTACAATTTTTGCATTCGATTCGGTTACAGCCAAAGAAAGAGCATTCTCTTCGCGTTTTTTCAACAAATAAAGATACAGAGTTTCTTTTATCTTTTGTTGACGTAGCACATCAGTAACCTCTTTCTCCAACTTAGGCATACTCGATATTTTGTTTTGAGTCATTCGTTCTTGATATTGCAAATTAGAACGTTTTATCTTTACAGTTTCTATCAAGTTATCTACCGAACGCATCACAGCTTCTCGAGTAGCATCCAACGAGCGTTTCAAGTTCTTAACTGTAGGGTTGTTTGCACCGGAACCTTCTAAAATCTTATCATACTCCAACTTTTGAGCATTGTAATTAGTAATCAAAGTTTGTACACCTGCATCAGTAATACCAACGTTGGCAGGAATAAGAGCATCATTTTTAGTAGGATTGTTCAAATACTCTTTTATAAACTGAATCATATTAAGTTCTGTTTCAACAGCCAAAATTTCTTCAGTATATTTAGCTCCCGAAGTCATAGCTATATCGGCAACAGCTTCTACATTTGGAATTTTATTATCCTTTTTGTAATTTGCCACTTGTTCATCAACATTGCCCAATTCTCCGTATATTAAATGTATACGATTTACAATAAAATCTTCTGTATTTTGGGCAACTTTATTCTTATCTGCAATAGCATCAGCATTATACACAGCAATAAGAGTATCCAATATTCTTCTTGCACGAAGAGGATTAGAATCTTTCATTGTAAGGTTTAATATTCCTGTCACCTTATCAGGACGAGAAACAGAAAGATTTGCCAACAACGCTTTTGCTTTTTTGTAAGTAGAAGTTATAGATACAACTATTTCTTTATTCAAATACTCGTCAGAATATAATTCTGTTTTCTTGATGCTGAACGAATCATTATCATCTAATGCAACTACCTGGTCGAAATTTGCTATACCTTCAAACTCTACTTTTTGTGTTGGTATAGTTACAACATATTTATAAGAATTATCATCTAAAATATTTACAGCTATTATTGCACTTATATCGTTAGTATTACCTTGCTTATTGAACAAAGATACCTTTATCGGACTTTCTTCGTACAAATCTTTCTTTTTGAACATTGTATTTACTCGATAACCTATCTGCAAATGAAGTTTTTCTACAACACTCGACATCAATGGAGTAGATTGCAGAATATATATTTCATTTTCCAATACAAGGCCTTTCCCGAATATTCCTAAATCTTCAAATAATGCCGATTCCATTCCGGAATTTCCACCTGCTTTTTCATCCCTAATCAGAATCATAGCTTCTTCCTGATAAATAGGAGTTTGCATTTTGGCATACAAAAAAGCAGCAGTTGTACATAATATTATCGATATTAAGAATATCCACCATCTATCGATAACCATAAACAACAACTCGCGTATATCAATTGAGTTTTCTTCCAATTCTTTCTTTTGTAGATTATTATTCATCTGATTTTCCATAACAACTCAAATTTTTATTGTTTTTAGTTTCTTAGATTTATTATTATCGATACCATGTTTGCAAAGAACGAAGCTACCGATGTTGCCACCGAAATCACAGTCAAATCTCGCACACCTTGTCTTTTACGACTATTACTAGGTTCTACATACACAACATCATTTTGTTGTAGATAATAATAAGGAGAATTAAATATATCCTTAGAAGTCAAATCAACATTGCCAACTTCACGTTTGCCATCCTTTTCTCTTATAACAGTAACATTATATCTAAGACCATAAATCGTCAAATCGCCTGCAGCACTAATAGCCTCAAGAATAGTCATTTTTTCATTATCTACATTCACAATACCAGGTCTTGCAACCTCTCCCATCACATAGATTTTGTAGTTTAACAACTTAACTGTTACCACTGGGTCAGCTACATAACCTCCGGAAATCAATTTTTCTTCCAATTCTTTCGATACTTGATTAGGAGTTTTCCCACCTACTTGAATTTTTCCCAACACAGGAAAAACTATCTCATTATTTTTCACTAAATAACCATCCATCAGAGGGTCTACTTTTTGAAAACTATTATAGCCTCCACCTGCCATAATATCTGCTTGTTTATTAGTTTGCTTATTGAAAACTACGACAGCCTGAGGTGTTTCACTTTCAACCAATATCATCAAAATATCGTTATTTTGAATTTTCAACTCAAAATTCTGATTAATACTTTCAGAAATACCACGTTCTACATCTTGCAAATACGTAATATTCTTAGGCGTTCTACACGATGCAAATAATGCAACCAATGCGATAAATGGAATTATTATCCGTGTTTTCATATTATATTTAATTTAAAATTCTAAATCATTTTTCTATAACAAACTTTAGCATTATTGCAACAACTGCGTATAAAATAACCTATTACGCACGTTCAAGAACGCTATAGCCTACCATATTTCGCTTGCAAAGTTACAAAAAAAAGATGGAACAACAAAGAAAAGAGAAATAAATTTGTACTTATCTGAATAATATACATTTACAACAAAAAAAGAAAATAATACTTGAATAATTCATTTTTTCTATAGTTTAACAATGATATTTACAGAATTATATAGAAAATAGCCACACAAAAATGCTACATTTTAGCACTGAAAATAAAGACTTTACAAATTTAATGTATTTTTTTTGTTCAACATTGAAAAAAAAGTTTTAAATTTGCCATTGATTTGGGATACATCACTAGGTGTATTAACTAATAGAATTTGAGCTATTTTAATTATGTAAAACATTAGAAAATAAAACATTGAGTTATGATTGGAGTAAATAAGGTTATTTTGATTGGGAACTTAGGTAAAGATCCAGAAATTATCACATTTGACACTGTAAAAAAGGCTGTTTTTCCATTAGCAACTACCGAATTTTACAAAAACAAAGATGGACAAAAAATAGAACAAACAGATTGGCATAACGTGGTATGTTGGAGAGGTTTAGCTGAGATAGCCGAGAAAATATTAAAAAAAGGAACTCAACTTTATGTTGAAGGCAAACTACGTACACGTTCGTGGGAAGACAAAGATGGTAACAAACGCTATATTACAGAGGTTCTTGCCGAAAATTTCACTGTATTAGCGAACAAGAATTACAGTAATAATCAAGAAGAAGATACAGTAGTTAGTCCTATTGACTCTATTTTGAATGCTTCTACAGAACAGGTAGAAGACTTACCATTCTAAAATTAATCGAATAAATTCAAAAAATAGTAGTTGATATTTTTTACTACTTGTAGTATATATAGTTTATAAAATAAGAGGCACCCAATCGGATACCTCTTATTTTGTATTTACTAGTAGCTTACACTGACATTATTTCTTTTTGTTTAGCTTCAAATATCTTATCAGCTTCTGCTACATATTTATCAGTTACATCCTGAATTTCTTTTTCCAATTGTTTTACTTCGTCTTCTGGAACACCTTTATCTTTTAGTTTTTTTACTTTATCAAGCACATTACGACGTGCATTTCTGATGTTTACTTTTCCAGTTTCTACTTCAGCCTTTGCAGCTTTTGCCAATTCTTTACGACGTTCCTCTGTCAAAGGAGGAATAATGATACGCAACATATCTGCTTCTTGTTGAGGATTAAATCCTAAGTTTGCAGCTTGTATAGCTTTACTTATAGGTCCCAACATATTTTTTTCCCATGGTTGCACTGTAATGTTTCGTGGGTCGGGAGTAGATATATTAGCTACTTGGCTAACAAGAGTTGGAGTTCCATAATAATCTACTTTTATACCATCCAACATAGCAGGATTTGCTTTACCTGCACGAATTTTGGTAAGTTCGCTTTCTAAGTGCTTTACGGCACCTTGCATGTTATTTTTAGCTTCTTCCAAACATGCTTTAGATAAATCGTTCATGATATTGAGATTTTAATTTATATCTATTTTACTTCAGTTCCTATTTCTTGTCCTTCAACCACTTTAAGCAAATTACCTACTTTATTCATATCGAATACATATATGGGCAAATTGTTTTCTTCGCACAATGCGAATGCAGTCAAGTCCATAATTTTTAATTTCTTCGTAAGTGCTTCTTGAAACGAAAGAGTAGTATATTTTGTTGCTGTTGGGTCTTTTTCAGGGTCTGCAGTATATACACCGTCAACTCGAGTTCCTTTCAAAATCACATCTGCTTTTATTTCTACAGCTCTTAAAGCTGAAGCGGTATCGGTAGTAAAAAATGGATTCCCACTTCCACCACCTATAATAACAACTTTGCCTTCTTCCATCGCTTCGATTGCTCTACGACGGCTCATTTCTTTACAGATAGGCTCTATAGCTAATCCTGAAAGCAATTCTGTTTTTATACCTTGTTTTTCAAGTTCTGCTTGCAATGCCATACTATTGATAAGGGTTGCAAGCATTCCCATATAGTCGCCTTGCACTCTATCCATACCTTTTGCAGCACCACTTAAACCTCTAAATATATTTCCACCACCTATAACTACAGAAACTTGCACTTTCTTTTCTACAACAACTTTAATATCATTTGCATACTGTGCAAGCATATCTGGCGATATTCCATAACTTTGGCTTCCCATAAGAGATTCGCCACTAAGTTTCAACAAAATGCGATTATATTTCATATCTTTATATCTTTTTGTTTCTAATAATTTATAATAGTATGATAGTATGCTATTTACAACAAAACAAACTATCTATTTTTCACAACAAAGGTAAGAAAAAATCTTCATTCTCGCCACTTAAAGTTAAACTATTTATTACCTCTCACTATACATAGTAGACAAATAGTCAGATTATCAATATAATATATTATGGAATAAACAAACAACTATCACCATAACTAAGAAAACGAAAATCGTTTTCTAGTGCATAACTATAGCCTTCTTTCCATTTTTCACCTATAAGTGCCGACACCAACAATAACAATGTACTTTTGGGTTGATGAAAATTAGTTATTATCCCTCTTACTACATGATACTTATAACCTGGAGCTATCATCAACTGAGTATCTCCAAACAATATCTCGATACTATTTCTATTCATAAATTCCAACACATTACTTAAAGCATCTTGTAGCGATATTTCCCCCTTTTCCGACAACTCGTAAGGCTCCCATTGTTTAATATGCATCTCGGCAAGAGTAGTATCAAAAGCAAGTTTCACTCCAAACCAATATACAGATTCCAAAGTTCTTACCGAAGTTGTTCCTACAGGAATAATAGGTTTATCTGCGTGTTTCAATAAAGTTTCGATATTTTGTTTGGAAATTTCTATCTTTTCAATATGCATTTCATGCTCACCAATAGTTTCAGAATCTACTGGTTTGAATGTGCCTGCACCAACATGTAAAGTTACAAATTCGGTAGAAATACCCTTAGATCTCAAACTATTGAAAACATCTTCGGTAAAATGTAATCCAGCAGTTGGAGCTGCTACAGAACCTTCATGTTCGGCATAAACAGTTTGATAACGTTCATTGTCGCTATCCACAGCTTTTCTGTTCAAATACGGAGGTAATGGTATCACACCAAAATGTTCGATAATATGTGCAAATGTATAAGCATCATTATTCCATTCAAAATCTATAATCCACGCATTCGAATACGCCTCTTGTCGATTTATTGTCAGAGTTACATCTTCATTATCGATAGTAATTGTGTGTGATAAAGGACCTTGCTTCCATTTTTTATTATTCCCTACGAAACAAATCCAAGTAGATTTTTTCTTTTGCTCAAACGCAGTAGAAATAGACATTTGGTAAGGTTCTAAACAAAAAACTTCTATCAACGATCCTGTTTCTTTTCTAAAAAACAATCTAGCATGAATCACCTTAGTATTATTGAAAACCAACAAACTATCTTTATCCAAATAGTCCACTATATTCTTAAACACAGATTCGTCGAAACATCCGTTTTTATATACCAATAGTTTCGATTCGTCGCGTTTAGAAAGTGGAAACTTTGCTATACGTTCGTTTGGTAAATTATAGTTATAGTCTTCGATAAGTATTTCCTTCGGTGCGTTCATTCTCTTTGTTTGATTTATTCTTTTTGTTGTATCGATATAAAAAAGATATAGTTTATTGGGCATTACACTCAATAAACTATATCATATATGTTTTTGATTAGAATAGGTTTTCTAATATACTATCTTCAACAATGTTTGGTAGAGTTACTTTCAAAAGAGGTTCTACTTCCATTGCACGTTTTATTGCAAATATAGCACCTTCGTTTCTAGCCCAACTACGACGAGAAATACCATTGTTTACATCCCAGAACAACATACTACGCAAACGACGATCGCTATCTTCAGAGCCATCAATTACCATACCGAAACCTCCGTTGATAACTTCTCCCCAGCCTACTCCACCGCCATTGTGGATACTTACCCAAGTAGCACCGCGGAACGAGTCGCCAATAACATTATGAATAGCCATATCTGAAGTGAATGAAGAACCATCATATATGTTGCTGGTTTCACGGAATGGAGAATCGGTACCACTTACATCGTGGTGGTCTCTACCCAATACTATAGGAGCCGATATTCTGCCGTCTTTAATAGCTTTATTAAATTCTGCCGCTATTTTTGTACGTCCTTCGCAATCAGCATACAATATACGTGCTTGCGAACCTACTACTAAGTGGTTTGCTTTAGCGCCTTCTATCCATTGGATATTGTCGCGCATTTGTTGTTGAATTTCTTCAGGCGATGTTTTTGCTATTTCGGCCAATACTTCCATAGCTATTTTGTCGCTCATATCCAAATCTTCCGGTTTTCCGGATGTACATACCCAACGGAATGGACCAAAACCATAGTCGAAACACATTGGTCCCATAATGTCTTGTACGTATGAAGGATAACGGAATGTTCCATTTTCGTTCATAATATCAGCACCTGCACGGCTGCTTTCCAAAAGGAATGCGTTACCATAATCAAAGAAGTACATACCTTTTGCAGTAAGTTTGTTTACAGCTGCAACGTGGCGACGCAAACTTTCTTGTACTTTTTCTTTGAATAATTCAGGTTGTTCGGCCATCATCACTTTAGCATCTTCAAACGATACTCCTACAGGATAATAACCACCTGCCCATGGATTGTGAAGTGATGTTTGGTCGGAACCTAAATCTATATGTATATTATTTTCTGCTGCATATTCCCAAAGGTCTACAACGTTGCCTTGGTATGCATAAGAACGAGCTTCTTTTTTAGCTATCGATTCGTTTACGTGTTTGAATAATTCATCTAAATTGTCGTAAACTTCATCTACCCAACCTTGCGAATAACGTTTTTGGGTTGCACTTGGATTAATTTCGGCAGTGATAGATACCACACCTGCAATGTTTCCGGCTTTAGGTTGAGCACCACTCATACCGCCCAAACCTGCTGTAACAAATAGTTTTCCGGCAGTATTGCCACCTTGTTTACGAGCAGCATTAAGTACTGTAATAGTAGTTCCGTGTACGATACCTTGAGGTCCGATGTACATATAAGAACCGGCAGTCATTTGTCCGTATTGAGTTACGCCCATAGCATTAAAACGTTCCCAATCATCAGGTTTTGAATAGTTTGGTATCATCATGCCATTTGTAACTACTACACGAGGAGCATCTTTGTGCGATGGATACAATCCCATAGGATTTCCAGAATACATTACAAGAGTTTGTTCTTCTGTCATTTCCGACAAGTACTTCATCGCCAAACGGTATTGAGCCCAGTTTTGGAACACAGCACCATTTCCACCATATGTAATAAGTTCGTGAGGGTGTTGAGCAACAGCAGGATCCAAGTTGTTTTGAATCATAAGCATAATAGCTGCAGCCTGACGACATTTTGCAGGATATTCCTCTATAGGACGTGCATACATCTTGTAAGTAGGACGGAAACGATACATGTAAATACGTCCATATTTGTTAAGCTCTTCTGCAAACTCAGGAGCTAACACACTATGAAATTTTGGATCAAAATAACGCAAAGCATTACGAACAGCTAATTCTTTTTCTGCTTTAGTCAAAATATCTTTACGTTTTGGTGCATGATTAACACTATCATCCCAAGGTTGTGGTTCAGGCAAATTTGCCGGAATACCTTGTCGAAGTTCTTGTTGAAATTCTGCTAATGTCATAAATATAAATTTTAATTTGTATATAATCTCTTCAATATCTGCTCATTGCATCTACAATTAAGCAAAAAGTATCTTGCAAAGATACGATTTTTTATCGAATATTTAGCACATAATTTAAAAAATCACCTACTAATCACTGTAAATCAATTAAAAAAATATTTATCTACCCAACCTTTCAAATTACCTCAAATTCTGCAAAAAACGAAGCAATAATTCATACCCTACTGTCATTATCGTCACATATGGGTATAAAAACATTCACAGTATACCGTCACAAAGATGACACCTATATATAAAAAATAAACCATTTTCCCGGCTACCAAACTCTCAAACAATCCTCTTTAGCTTTGTTAAATATCATGACCTAACAATATTTTCCAAAAAGCACATAACACACTATAAACAAGATAATAATGCAATTATTTTCATTTTTGAAGAAAAAGAATATTTTTTACCTCAAAATTTGATTTTTTTGCAAAGAAAATGATGAATTATCAACAAAATAGACATGAGATATCAACAAAATAGACAAAAAACAAAGATCACACCAGAACGAACAAAAGCAAAGATTAACCACTATATTTCAATTGTTTATAAAGAAAAAAGAATAATCGAAAAAACATTTCTTTAAAAAAAATCGAACTTTAATACAAAAAAATTTTGCCATGTCAAATAAATTTCGGAAATTTGCAACTCATTTTGAACGAAAACGATTCTTAAAAAACATATTTAAAACAATGTCGAGAATTTGCGAAATTACAGGTAAGAAAGTGATGACTGGAAACAACGTGTCTCACTCAAACATTAAAACAAAAAGAAGATTTTATCCAAATCTTCAAACAAAGAAATTCTACATTCCTGAAGAGGATTTGTGGATAACATTGAAAGTGTCGGCAAAAGGAATGCGCATAATCAACAAGAAAGGCATTTTGGCTGCTCTTACAGATGCCGTTGAAGCTGGTCACATTCAATTGTAGAAAATGTTAGAATAATTATTAATCTAAAAAAAGAAAGAGGTATTAAAAATGATTATTGTTCCTATTAAAGAAGGTGATAATGTAGAAAGAGCCTTGAAAAAACTAAAACGCAAGTTTGAAAAAACTGGTGTTGTAAAAGAGTTACGCGAACGCCAAAAATTTACTAAACCTTCTGTAAAAGCAAGGGAACGTAGATTGAAAGCTATCTACATTCAAAAATTACACCAAGAAATGCTTGATAAATAGATAGTTTCTATCTCGAATCAGAAAAAATGTTTATAAAGTTTCTTTATAAACATTTTTTTTTGTAATTTCGCAGTATGAAATTATCGCAGTCCATATCACAATTTATTGATTATATATCAATTGAGCGAAGACTATCGCCACTAACTGCTGCTGCATACGCAACAGACCTAAACTCGTTTCTCAATTTTTCTGAACAAAACCAAGTAGAAGATGTTGAAGAAGTCAGTTCTTTATTAATTCGCCAATGGGAAATGAAATTACTTGAAGAAGAAAAATTATCGGCACGCAGTGTATGTAGAAAATTGGCAGCGCTAAGATCATGGAACAAATACCTTAGAAAACAAAAAATTGTAACCACAGATTTTTTTGCTAAAATCACAACACCTAAAATACAACAACAATTACCAGTGTTCTTTAGAGAATCGGAAATGGAAAAAATTTCCGATCAAAGTTTATTTCCCGAAACATTCGAAGGCATAAGAGATTCTCTTATAATAGAACTTTTTTATGAGACCGGAATACGAAGAGCTGAACTTGTTGGAATTTCTGACAACAACATTGATTTTGAAAATAATACCATCAAAGTATTAGGAAAAAGAAACAAAGAAAGAATTATTCCAATAGAATTAGATTTAAAACAAAACATACTATATTACATAAATGTTCGTTATAATACCGTTGGATGCGACACAGAAAAGCTATTTGTAACAGAAAAAGGCAAACCAGTTACACCATCGCTTGTAAATAGTATTGTAAAAAAATACATGTCGAAAGTGTCTAATGCAAATCGCATAAGTCCTCATATTCTGAGACATAGTTTTGCGACGCATCTTTTAAACAATGGTGCTGATATTAATGCGATAAAGGAACTTTTGGGACATAGCAGTTTGGCTGCAACTCAAGTTTACACGCATAATACTGTTGAAAAGCTGAAAAAAATTTACAAATCCGCTCATCCAAGAGCACAAAAAAGGAGGTTTTTATGAATATACAAATTAATGCAATCAAGTTTAAAGCAGATTCTAAACTAGAAAAATTTGTAACTGATAAAGTTACTAAACTTGAAAGATCGTTCGACAATATCACATCGTGTGAAGTGTCGTTGAAAGTAGAAAAACCTGAATCCGACAACAACAAAATTGTGGAAATTCAACTAGTTTTACCCGGTCAAACATTGTTTAACAGCAAACAAGCCGACTCGTTCGAAGAAGCAACTTTGGCTGCTGTAGATGCAACAAAAAATCAATTGAGTAAATACAAGGAAAAATTCAATAAGAAAAACGGAGATTTAAAATCCGATCTGTATGAGATTGGAAAAGATATTGAAACAGAAAATGAAATCGAAGAAGAAGTTGAAGAAATCTAACAATATCTTTGTTATGAAACTCTACAAATCTGTGATTTCATGATTTTGATACTAATAATAAGAAGAATCGCAAGAAACGAGATATGTTTCTTGCGATTCTTTTATTTATTACAATATTATAAACTTCACGATAAACGCAAAGCACTAGATAATTCATCCTCATTTAACAATGGTAGCATATTGTATATTGGCTTATCAAATTCCAATTTAGGACAAACTACCGTGTTATTTCCAATAATACAATCTATAATACAGCCTTTTCCGGTTATATCTTTAGGAAATTCCGGTTTATTACCATCAACCTGATAATATGGTAAATTATATGCTTTTGCAATCTTTTCAATTGATGGCAACCAATATCCACCTTCTTCGGTAGTTCCTACCATTCTATCATCAAAATAAAGATGTTGGAATTGTGTTATCATTCCTAACGATACATTATTCATTACAACAACCTTTACATTAAGATTATATTGCGATATCAACAACAATGATTGCAAAGCCATATGAAAGCCTCCATCTCCATTGATACAATATACCTCTTTATTAGGATTAGCAAATGCCATTCCAACAGCTACCGGCAACGAAAAGCCCATAGGAGCGAGTCCTCCACTTGTAACAAAACGCTGATTTTTTTTCATCAAAATAGTTTGAGCAGCCCACATCTGATTTTGCCCTATATCTACCGTCATTATATCGCCCTCTTTCGTTATCTTACTCAATTCTTGCATTACTTTATAGGGAGCTTTATTTTCTACAAACCGTTCTACTTCTCTATCTTGATTATATTTCAATTTCGTATTTTTCAACCATATATACCAATTTTCATCTATAGAAAATTCCAAATTTTCCATTTCCATAGCCGACAAATAGTCAGCCACATCCATATTCAATTTTATTCTATTTTCTATTCTATGGCATTCTAATTCTGAATTATCTATATCCACATGAATTATTTTTCCATTAGGCATAAAACCATCGATTTTTGCTCCTGTTTGTCGAGTATCTAATCGTGTTCCTAATGCAATAAGTAAATCCACATTTGCCAAAGAAAGATTTGCGCAACGATTTCCATAGCTTCCAATCATACCCAGATAATTGTCGTATGTTTCGTCAATAATACCCTTGCCCATAAGCGATACTACTACAGGTAAATTATACTTCTTGACAAACGCCTCCAATTCTTTAGAGGCATTCAAACATCCGCCACCTACAAGCACCATCGGACGTTTAGATTCTTTTATCGCTTGCTTCAAATCTAATAAGTCATACTTCGTCGATGATTTGTAATCAGGAATAAAATGCTTCAAACTATCTACGTCTATATCTGCACGAGAAATATTCATTGGCAAATCAATAAGCACAGGTCCTTTACGACCGGTATTAGCAATGTGTACAGCTTTTTCCAGCTCATAGCACAAATTATCAACGTCATCAACCAGAATAGCATATTTTGTTATAGGTTTCACTATGCTTACCACATCTGTTTCTTGAAATCCTTGCTGACGTATAGGTTTATCATACTTATATTCAAAAGTATTTACCTGCCCTGTAATATACAATACCGGAATATTTCCAAAATAAGCATCAGCAATACCCGTAATCATATTTGTTGCTCCCGGTCCGCTTGTAGCTATAGCCACTCCAAACTTACCACTTTCAAGAGCATAACCTTCGGCAGCCATCGAAGCTGTTTGTTCATGATATGTTTGCACATACCTAACAGTTTCACTTTTACCCAACGAATCAACAAGGTGGGTAATCATACCTCCTATATAACCAAACACAGTATTGATTCCATTCTTTTCGAGGAACGATACTATATAATCAGATGCTTTCATAATAATCTTATTTATATTTCAAAAACTAAGACCTTTTACTTTATACTTTTCGTACCAACATAGAAAGTACAACATAAAACAATATTATTACCGGTACCGCATATACTCCTAACAATAACAATAATATTGCATCAATTATCAAAAACAAATATCTTTGTTTATTGTCGGTCCATAAGAAATTCTTAAACTTAAGAGCAAATAATGGTATTTCGGCTACTAAAGCCACCGAAAACACTACTACCAATACCGATAGCAGTATCGGATTAGACATTACCGCAACTATTCCATTCTCGTCGAAGATTGGAAACAAAGTTAGGCTTGTAGTACCTCCTACAGCTATTATTATTCCATAAGCAGCCCAAACCATAGCATTAGCTGGGGTTGGCAAGCCTATAAACGATGACGTTTGACGCTCGTCGAGATTAAATTTTGCTAATCTATACGACGACAAGGCCGGCATAATAAATGCTATAAATCTTGCCCACTCTAATCCTTCGGGCAATAATAATTCTAACATCCTGAAAGCAATAAAACCCGGTGCCACTCCAAATGTAACGACGTCGGATAGCGAATCAAGCTCTTTTCCTATTGCTGATTGAACTTTTAGCAATCGAGCAGTCATTCCATCAAAGAAATCAAAAAAGGCGCCTAAAAAGATAAATATTGCCGAATAAATAAAATGCCCTTCCAATGCCTGCCAAACCGCAATACACCCACATATTAAGTTGGAAAGCGTTATAATATTTGGTATTTGTTTTTTCATGATTCTGCTTTGCCTATTGTTATTAAAAAAAAGAATCCGAAAAAATACATTTTATATACTTTCCCAGATTCTTTATCAGATTATTTCATATTCTTTTTATTCGTACTTCTTAACTATTTCTTTAAAGTCAGGATTGTCCCAATATTTTCTAAATTCTATATCCAAAACTGCTTTAGGTTTGTAGATAAGAGGTTCTTCGTCGCAAGCGTATTTCAAGTTTTCTAGAACACCGGCCAAGTCATCTAAACGAGCATAGCATACTGCACGCAAATAAGCTACTTGGTGAGTTTGTTCCAAACAACAATCCAAAGTACGAATAGCACCGCTGGTATTATCTGTCATAAGTTGAGCAAATGCCAAATTGTAAGTACATTGTTTTGTTTTCAAAAGATCTAGAGCCTTTTCGTAGTCGCCGTGTTTAAGATAAAGTATCGGAAGGTTATCTTCAGCTTCGCGACTTCCGTATTTTATAGCTTCGTTGAAATAATATTCCGACAAAGTGTAGTCTTTTTTAGCCAATGCCAACAATCCTAAGTTGTTCAATACTTCAGGGTTGTTTGGTTCCATTTGTTTTGCAACATTCAAGAATCTTTCAGCTTCGCTAAAGTTTTCTAATTGGAAAGCTGCAGCACCGGCATTACTCCATGCCGACCATTCTTTGCTAAAGTTTTCTGTTGCCCATTTGTATAGTTTTAATTTTGTAGCATAGCTATGATTTATATATGCCGCATACATCAATTCTTCGAAAGTCAATTCTTGAGGATACAAAGTTGCTATTTTAGCCAATTCTTGGTCGGTTTTGCGAGCCAATGGATAATACAAAGCTATCTGACAACGACGCAAATCAGGGAAAATATCACGTTCCAATTCAGGGAAAATCAACGTCATGTTACGAATCATTTGTTCGCGTTTTATTACGTTACGTTGAGTTTCTACCACATTGATAATGGCGTTACGATCTTCGATAGTCGAGTTTTCTACCATTGTCACGAAGTGTGTCCAGTCTTCGCCGGCTGCAGTCGATGTTACAACTACTTCCTTCAACAATTTATGTTTGTAGTAAGCATAATCTTTGGCTTTAATGTTTGCACGTTCTGCCATTTGTTTTATCACATCGTCCAAAAGTTCGTTTGCCAATCTCACACCTTCTTCAGCTCTTTTCTTCGACAAATCTACGTTGGCAGTTTCTTCACCTTCCGGCGACGACCATCCTGTAACATTTATTTGTTTAGGCATACCGTCACGCAATATCACTTTTTTCAAATCTTCGTAGTTCGATTCTGCGTTGAATTTTCTGTTTATATAGTAACCCCAATCGTGTTTTGCACTACCATTAGAATAGTAAATATCAGCAGTTTCTGCCACACCTTTTGTTTTGTCGTAATTTGTAGGAGCTATCGATATTGCACCTATTATAGATACCAATGCCGAAGTATTGCAAACTCCGTCAGAGATAATTGTTGTATCAAATACTACTGCTTTGCTGTATTTTTCAACCAAATCTTGCGAAAATCTACATTCGTCGTCGGTTTCTTTACAGCTATAACCAATAGGAGCCAACACCACTCTTGCCAATTCCATACCAGGTTTGAAATCTACCTCGTCGGTATAAACAAAGCGTCCACCATTTTCGTAGTTAATAGTAATACCATCCCCTTCTACATCTTCACCTTTTAGAGTGATAGGGTTCAATTGCAAACTACCACCTTTCCATTCCAAAATAGGCTGTACAAACACAGCGACTTTTTTGTCGAAGTATTGTGCAGGTATCGAGCCCGCAAACTTAATCATAACCTTACCGTCTTTTGTTTCGACAGGATTAGGAGTAGGTTGGTAACGTACATTTGTACTGTTTTGTGCCATTTTTGAAAGTCCGCCGCATCCGGCTAACAACAGCGGAACGAACAATAATGATAAAATTGACTTCTTCATATTTGTATTATTTTTTTATTGCTTATATATGATAAAACTCTGCGTTTACTATGTTTTTATTCTATAATTTTTCCCTATATTGGCAAAAATATTACATGTTTACACACAAATACTAAACCAATCAGAGAGGTTTTTGTTACCTATTATATATCTATACTACAACATATTGCAAATTTCAAAAACATCTTTCAAAACCTCAATATATTGCTATTTACCAAATTGCAAATGTACATATAAATTTTGAATTATCCCACATCTTTGGAAAAAAAATTATTCTCAGGCTCTACGTCTTTCCAAAAACATATAGTATTCAAAACAAAATTCTACAAAATCACCTGCAAAGTAATTTTTAGATATCAACACATATTTATTCAGTCCGTTTCATTATTTATAGCGCTATAAACCGGTGTGTAAAATCAGTCGGGTGATTGCAACCAAAACACCCGACTATCCGGAACCTGAATAGGCGGGTGATTGCCCCTTGAATAGTCGGGTAATTACTACTCAAACACCCGACTATTTGCACCCCAAGCAATCGAGTGTTTATAGTCCAAATAGTCGATTATCAGCTTTCTCGCAGTCAACTACTTATATATCAAAGTGTCAACTATAATTCTCCGAGTTCTAGTACACATCTATTTCTCCTTTTAACTTCTTATCCACCAAACGTATATCAAATGCCATTCTACAGTCCACCGGGTTTCCGTTTTCGTCGGTTGCCGGTACCCATTTATTGGGAAGTTTCGAAAGAATATCAAATAAAGCGTCTCTCATTTCTATAACTTCATAATCGTCGAAAACTGATCCTGAAGGCGATATCAAAGTCCATCCCCCCACTTCTCCTTTGCAATTTACCACAAAAGCAACATTCCAACGAAATTTTCTTTCATCATCTATTGTTTGAGTTTCGAACCAAGCTTCTAACACAGAATCGCCATCAGCCCAATAAGGTAATGTTTTAGGTTGAAGTGAGTCAGCATAATATTCTAAGATATTACTTTGAGAAACATACATTTTATATGTGTCGCACACCGAAACGGGACTGCTTACAATATCCGAATAAAAATCGCAAGGTGCCCATTCCATTCCAACTACACGACCCGAATCAAACACAATTTTCTGCATTCTTTCTACAAAAAAACGCTCAGATCCAAAATCTGAATACATTGTTTTCCCATATTTTAGGTATATATCTCCATCAATCCAATTTGCAAATACCTTTCCGTTCTCAATATTTTTTTCATCAAATAAAGCCGAGAGAGATATGCTATCTTCGTTTCTTTCGTAAAAATCAAGTCCACTGCACACAATCACATTGGTTAAGAACATAGAATCTCCCGATATAGAATAGCTTGCTAATGGTGGACCATTTAATTCAAAGTTTTCCCAGCTAAATGGATACTCCAATGGATTATTGTTGTACAACTTTGCTATCAACGAAGTATTATTGGCAATTTTGGCTTCCTTTCCATCATAAAATAGAATATCCTTTACCTGAGCATCTTGAAACCAATAAGACAGATAGCATTGATTCAAATAACCAAGTCTATATTTATCCATCAATTCGTGATCGGCAGTATCTTTCAGAGTAAAATTATTAATTCTCTCAAAATCCTCTTTTACCAATAATTGGTCATCAATAACTTTCCCATTTCTTACATAAATATACCTTATGCCTTTAAATTCATCGTCCCATTTGGCATCAGCACCTCTGTTGTCAATTGTCAACACACCTGAAAACCAATCGGCAAACACAGCACCATCAACTTCCGCAGATTGTCCATTCAACGAATTTATGGAGAAAAACGTTGGCTCCACAATAGTATCTATTCTCCTATTCTTTGCCGTCTTCAAAACCGTACCGGTATATCCCCCAACTATTTTAGTATTGACATTCAAAAGATACAACATACTATCTCTTATTTCCCAAGTTGCCACATGTCCTCGATAATTAGCTGTAGAATAAGGATGAAACGGCATTTCTTGTGCTGTACGAATATAAAAAACCTCCAAAGGAGATGGATGTCCCCACCCTGTTTCCAATTTATATTTTTTACCCTCGTAAATAATGTAATCTGGTATTTGCTCAGTAGCTTTGAGCGAAAAGGTGCAAAACAAAAGCACCACAAACAACGCAAAAGAACACATTCGCTTCATAACCAAAAGTTTATTCGTTTATACAATATGAATTATTTTTCACAAAGATACTACTTTTTCCACTGACAGGAATAGATTACCATTCATTTATTTCTCCTTTTAACTTCTTATCCACCAAACGTATATCAAATACCATTCTACAGTCCACCGGGTTTCCGTTTTCGTCGGTTGCCGGCAGCCATTTGTTGGGAAGTTTCGAAAGAGCATCAAATAGTTTATTTATCTCTTTAAGTTTATTGTAATAGTCGTGAACATCAACACCATAAAGCTC
The DNA here is from genome assembly GCA_017561155.1 of Bacteroidales bacterium. GTDB lineage: Bacteria > Bacteroidota > Bacteroidia > Bacteroidales > P3 > HGM05376. The sequence goes on from JAFZDP010000070.1 coordinate 52,085, forward strand.
GAGCAAAGTCCAGTTGCCGGCCTCGCCCTTGCAATTTACCACAAAAGCAACAGACAACTCCATGTTTTTATCGATGTCCATTGTTTGAGTTCCGAACCAAGTATTTAAAGCAGAATCGCCATCAGTCCAATAAGGCAAAGTTTTAGGTCTCAATGTGTCAGTATAATAGTTCAAAGCTCTAGATTTTGAAACATACATTTTAGATGAGTCGCAAACCGAAACAGGATTACTTGCAATATCCGAATCAAAATCGCAAGGAGCCCATTCCATTCCAACCACACGTCCCGAATCAAAAACAATTTTCTGCATTCTTTCTGTAAAAAAACGCTCTATTTTATAGTCTAAATACACTGTTTTTCCATAGTACAAATATACGTCGCCACTAACCCAATTGGCAAACACTTTTTTATTTACAATGTCTTTTTCGTTGAACAATGCAGAAAGAGGCAGATTGGTTTCATCTCTTTCTAAAAAATCTAATCCGTTGCATAGTACCACACCATTCAAGAATATAGAATCGCCTTCGATAGAATAAATTCCGGATGGCACACCACTAAGTTCCAAATTTTCCCAATTATACGGATACTCCAAAGGTTCGTTGTTGTACAAGTTCTCTATCAGCGAGGTATTATTATTATGCCTTATTTTTATTTTTTCTCCATTGTAGAGCATAATATCATGTGTTTCATTTTGAATCCAATAAGAATGATAGTTGTGATGTAAATAATACATTCTATACTTCTTCATAAATTTATGGTCGGCAGTACCCTTTTTGGCTTTTTTTTCAATTCTGTTGAAGTCTTTCTTTGTCAGCAATTGGTCATCAACCACATTTCCATCCTTCACATAGATATATCTTGAACCCTTATATTTATCACCCCTTTTCCAATTTGCTTCTCTGTTGTCTACATTCAATATTCCGGTAAACCAATCGGCGAACACTGCGCCATCAGTTTCCGGCTGTTGCCCATTCAACGAATTTATCGAATAGTAGCCGGGCTTGTGAGTTGTGTCCCTTATTATAGACCGCTCACGATACCCTTCTCTTCCTCCTTTAAGCTCCTTCACACCTGCAATATAGTCTACAGTTACCTCCACCAAATACAATTTATTATTACGAATCTCCCAAGTAGCCACGTATGCACGCCAATTACCGCTACTGATAACGACTCTATTTTCTTCAAAAAAGTTTCCTCTTTTTGTACGAATAAAATAGGCATCCATTGGTCTGGGGCACGCCCAATCTGCGTATAATTCATGTCTTTTACCCTCGTAAATAATATAATCAGGTTCTTGCTTAGTGGCTTTGAGCGAAAAGGTGCAAAACAAAAGAACCACAAACAACGTAAAAGAATATATTCGTTTCATAACCAAAAATCTATTCGTTCATACAATATGAATTACTTTGCACAAAGATACTACTTTTTTTACAATAATTGCAAGCATTGCCGGAATATTTTATTGTCATTCCCTACGAAGGGTAAATGTTAAAGAAAATCTGCAAATGTTAAATCCAATTCCACAAAAGTATATTCAAACGGCATAATTTGCATAGTTCAGACTGCTAAATATTGTATTTTCTGCATGCAGACTGTATAGTTCCATCGCGACAAGACCCGGGTTTCATCACGATGACGATAGGGTTTCATCGCGATAACGGTATATCATCATCGGGAGAGTGGTATATTTTCATCGCCTAAGCATTTTTTAGAGAAAGTATAGAAAATAATATTCATTGATAATCAAATATTTAATTTCACAAAGGCTTTATAGTTCGATTATACGCACATCGATACATTTTTTTGGAAAAATACGCCGTTTTTCGTGTTAAATCGACCGTAGTTAATATTGGATAATTTAGTAAATACCTTAAGGCAACTTCTAAAAATTCCACGTCCTCAGAAATATTATCATGTAACAAAAGAACTTTTGCGTGCTTTGCGTTTTTTCTTGGAATCTTTCTATTTCTTTTTCAATCGCATAGCCCGCTATGCTCAATCAAAAGAAAGTAGAAATCTTATCAAGAAAATTCCGCAAATCACTTGCAAAGCAATTTTTAGAAGTTGCCTTAAAAGTGCAATCGGTGTTTTTTGCCACAAATATCACATTGCTTGCACATACAGAAACCACAAAAATACAATCCAATTGCAGCTATATCAACAAAAAAACGTATCTTTGTAAGTTGGTAATAATGTGCAACCCGCTACAACAAAGTATTATTCAATACTTTAGCATTTGCAACATTGTTCAACATGGTATAAAATAATAGTGTAATAAACAAAAAACTATACGATAATATGTCAGTAGAATTAAGTGAACAGGAAATAGTTCGAAGAAACTCTTTGGCCGAATTAAAGAAGTTGGGTATTAATCCCTATCCGGCCGATCTTTACGAAGTAAATGCAAAAACTTGTGATATATTGGAGCAATTTCCAAATGATAACACATTGTTTCAAGAAGTAAGTATTGCCGGACGCATGATGAGCCGCCGTATAATGGGTGCTGCATCGTTTGTAGAACTACAAGATAGTTACGGACGCATCCAGTTGTACATCAAACGCGACGAAATATGCGAAGGCGAAGATAAAACACTATACAATACCGTATTCAAACGCCTTACTGACATTGGAGATATAATTGGAGTAAAAGGATATGTGTTTGTTACCCAAATGGGAGAAATAAGTATACATGTAAAAGAATTTACAGTACTTAGCAAATCGTTACGTCCGTTGCCAATCGTAAAAGAAAAAGATGGTGTTGTATACGACGCATTTACCGACCCTGAACAACGCTACCGTATGCGTTATGTCGACTTGATAGTAAACCCACAAGTTAGAGATACTTTCGTAAAACGTTCTCTTATTGTGAACACTATGCGCAACTATTTCAACGAACAAGGATACCTTGAAGTTGAAACTCCGGTGCTTCAACCTATCCCCGGAGGGGCTGCAGCACGTCCTTTCATCACTCACCACAACAGTTTGGACATAGACCTATACTTGCGTATAGCCAACGAATTATACCTAAAACGTTTGATAGTAGGTGGTTTTGAAGGTGTATACGAGTTTTCTCGCAACTTCCGCAACGAGGGTATGGACCGCACCCACAACCCGGAATTTACTTGTATGGAAATATATGTAGCATACAAGGACTACAACTGGATGATGACCTTTACCGAAAATATGCTTGAACGCATAGCATCTACTCTTCACGGCAAAACCACCGTTAAGATAGGCGATAACGAAATAGATTTCAAACCACCATTCCGCCGTCTTCCTATGTTGCAAGCCATCGAAGAAGCTACAGGCATAGACATTTCGGGAATGGACGAAGCCCAACTACGCGAAACTTGTACCAAACTTGGCGTTGAGGTAGACGAAACTATGGGTAAAGGCAAACTGATAGATGCAATATTTGGCGAAAAATGCGAACACAACCTTATTCAGCCTACATTTATTATAGACTACCCAATAGAAATGTCGCCACTATGCAAACGTCACCGCAACAACCCAGACCTTACCGAACGTTTCGAACTATTCGTAAACGGTAAAGAACTTGCCAACGCATACAGCGAACTTAACGACCCAATAGACCAACTTGGTCGTTTCCAAGAACAATTGCGTTTGAGCGAAAAAGGCGACGACGAAGCAATGTTTATCGATATGGACTTTGTACGTGCATTGGAATATGGTATGCCTCCAACATCGGGCATGGGTATAGGTATCGACCGCCTTACTATGTTTATGACCGGCGAACAGTCTATCCAAGACGTGCTATTGTTCCCACAAATGCGTCCCGAACGCAAAGCCAAAGTAAGCAGCGACGACGATTTCAAAGCCATAGGAGTAGCCGAAGCTTGGATACCTATGCTTAGAAAACTTGGTTTCAACACAGTAGAATCGCTTAAAGAAGCCAACGCCAACAAGCTTTACAACGACCTGAACGGACTACGCAAGAAAAACAAACTTGACATTGCAGCCGTTAAGAAAGAAGAAGTAGAAGCTTGGATAGCTCAACAATAAAACAGATAATAACACAAGGAAATACAGACACATAAAGTCTGTATTTCCTTTTTAATACCATCAAAAAAAGTCATGAAGAAAATATTCCTTTCCATAGTATTTGTAGCATATACAGCATTGGCATTAGCTCAGTTTTCGAATTACTTCGACAATAAAACTCTACGCGTAGACTACTATCGCACAGGCAGCAAAAAAAGCGAAAGCATCAAACTTAAATCGTTTATAGCCAAACCGGGAGAGTGGGCAGGTTCTACCGTTCATCTGACAGACCCATTCAACTATGGTGCTCACAGGGTAATGGTAAAAGATATGGAAACAAAAAAAGAATTATATTCAAGAACCTACAACTCGTTGTATCACGAATATATAGCCACTAAAAAAGGAAGAAAAAAATCCATGACATTTGAAGAAACAGTGCTTATCCCCTATCCTAAAAAAGCGGTAGAAATACACATACAAAGCCGCAACAAAGATTGGGAATTTGTATCGATAGAAACATTCCAATTCGACCCTAACACAACAACGACAGAAACAATAGTAAGCAACAACGAAGTACGCAAAATACATTATTCCGGCGACCCTCAGAAAAAAGTAGACTTTGTAATTGTGGCAGACGGATACTCCATAAACGATACCGCCAAAATGCGTGCCGACTTTGAAACATTCAGAAAAGGAATACTTAAATATGCTCCGTTCAAAACACAAAAAGAAAATATAAATATTTGGGGAGTGGCGGCAATATCTGAAGACAGTGGCATAACCAACCCACTGAAAAAACAATACTTAAACACTGCTGTAGGCTCGACTTTCAACTCGTTCGATATAGACCGCTACATAATGACCTTCGAGATACACACCATGCATACTGCAATACAAAATGCCCCTTACGACCATATAATAGTAATGTCGAACACCGATACTTATGGCGGAGGTGCCATATACAATTTCTATGCTGATGTTACTACCGGCGACCAAACCCAGTTTGTAGTAACCCACGAAATAGGACACTTATTTGGAGGTTTGGCCGATGAATATGTCGACCCAACAGTATCTTACAACGATATTCACGACTTAAGCAAAGAACCTCTCGAACCAAATATTACTACACTTGTAAACTTCGACAGCAAGTGGAAACACCTTATAGAAGAAGGAACACCGATACCTACACCCGTAAAAAAAGAATTCCTAAAAAAAGTAGGAGCTTATGAAGGCGGTGGATATCAATCCAAAGGCATATATCGCCCTGCAATACGCTGCATGATGAATGCAGGCGGCAGCTTTTGTCCGGTATGCGTAGAAGCATTAAACGCTATGTTTAAAATATATACTGAATAATGAACATAAACTTGTTGGAAATACTAGCTGCTATAGTAGGACTTATATACCTCATATTAGAATACAAAGCATCGGTATGGCTGTGGCTTTTCGGGGTTATATCGCCTATATTGTATATATACGAGTTTTATATAAATGGAGTATATGCCAATATGGCCATACAAATATACTATATAATAGCTTGCATATATGGAATAATGGTTTGGAAAGGAATGATAGGTAAAAAACAAAACAAAGAAAAACCATCCATAGCTTCTATTCCTCGCAGATACGTATTTCCAACAATAGTCACTACACTTGTTCTATGTATAGCTATTCCGCTTGTTCTAAAAGCATATACCGACAGCGATGTATGGCTGTTTGATGGTATTTCCACTGCATTGAGCATAGTAGGAATGTGGATGTTGGCAAAGAAATACTACCAACAATGGATACTTTGGATAATAGTAGAACCCTTGATAATAATAACATCGCTACAAGCACAAATGTATGCAACAGCCATACTATATGTAGTTTATACTGTAATAGCCATTATGGGGTACATTAAATGGAAACGGGAGGCCATACAACAATGAACATTTCGCAACATATTATCGACGCATTAAACACATCAGATATCGATGTGGTGGTAGTAGCCAATGGCGACTTTCCAACCCATAGCATACCGCTATCGCTTGTAAAAAAAGGAACTCCTATTGTATGCTGCGATGGTGCCATAGAAAAACTAGACAAACAAAACATCGCTCCCATAGCCGTAATAGGCGACGGAGATTCTATATCGCAACATTTGTGCGACAAATACAAAAACTGTTGGCACTATATACCCGACCAAGAAACTAACGACCTAACCAAAGCCACTACATATTGCATAAATCATGGATTCAAACATATAGCAATAGTAGGAGCAACAGGAATGAGAGAAGACCATACATTGGGAAACATAAGTTTATTGGTAACCTATGGCAAACATACCGATGTAAGAATGTATACCGACTATGGTGTATTTACACCCATTTTCAATAATAAAAGCTTTGCAGCATTCCCACGACAACAAGTATCGATATTCAACCTTATGCAGCAAAACACTATTGCCGCCGAAGGACTATTATACCCTATCAAAGATCGCAACTTCTGCCAATGGTGGGAAGGTACATTAAACGAAGCGGTAGGCAATTCATTTACAATATACTTAAAAGGAGAAGCCTTAGTATTCCAAACCTACGAAGGCAAACAATCAACGGCTACACCATAAGATTTTCCAACAATCATAATAAAAAAGTACCTCCCTAAGAAATAGAGAGGTACTTATATACCGTACGAACAATATATTTAAGGAATCCACAATACTGCGAAAAAATTACCAACATATATCTGAACAGTTAAGTTTGTTTACCAACGCAATAATATTTTGCAATGGCATTGCAACGAGTAAGAGAAAAATTGTATTTGTATCACTCATGTGTTTTTAACATTTCAAGACTCTTATATGGTTGTTTTTTTTAACATTTGTCACATACATAACGGACTGATAAAAGTGGTGTAGAGAAATTAACAGCCTATATATAAACCTTTATATATCAATCTGTTTACAAATTTCTTGTACAACGATATTTGTATTAAAAAATAGGGCGGGTCTAAATTCATTCAGGGGCGGGGTAAAATTGATTTAGGGGCGG
>JAFZDP010000071.1 GCA_017561155.1 Bacteroidales bacterium
ACAGCTGTAGAAGATCTGAAAGATATAAACCTGAAGAATATCAAACGAGCTCATATCATCTACAAGCCATCGATAGAGATAAAAAAAGCCTTGAAGAACTTGAAATACTACATCGATAAAAGATGCGTAATAGAGAGATAATAAATTAGAATAACATATATGAGTAAAATATCTATTCGATTTTATAATGACCGTGAGGTACGTGCTGTTTGGGACGAAGAAAATTCCAAATGGTGGTTTTCGGCTATTGATATAATTCGAGCAATTAATGATGAAGTGGATTATGTCAAAGCCGGTAATTATTGGCGTTGGCTTAAAAAGAAACTGACAGCAGACGGAGTTGAACTCGTGAGCATCACTCACGAGTTCAAATTCGAAGCTCCAGATGGTAAGAAACGTATTGCCGATGCTATTGACAATGAATGTATCCATATATTGGCAAAACACTATCCCAATAATAGAGCCAACGCTTTTCTTGATTGGGTTACATACAGCGATAATACCATCGACGGGCAGAGTCGCAAAAAGGCATATACCCTATGGGAAAGCGATCTTGTGGATGACAAAGATGTAGGTAAGGTAAAGTCGCTGCAACAGATACATGCCTATCTCTTTGGTGGTCTTTACGACTTTGCCGGCAAAATACGAACGAAGACAATAGCCAAGGGCAATACGCTGTTTTGTTTGGCCGAGCATTTGGATAATTACCTAAAGATTGTAGAAGCAATGCCTGAAACGACTTTCGACGAGATTGTTGACAAGTATGTGGAAATGAATGCAGCACATCCGTTTATGGAGGGCAATGGTCGTTCTACCCGCATTTGGCTTGATATGATTTTCAAAAAACGAATGAAGATGTGTGTAGATTGGAGCAAGATAAACAAAAAAGAATATCTTGATGCCATGATAGCAAGCCATACTGATAGCAGTCGGATCCGTGTACTTCTAAAAGACTCTTTGACCGACAAAATCAACGATAGAGAAACCTTTATGAAAGGTATTGACTATTCTTATTACTACGAACAAGAGGAGTAGCTTCGTATGGACAACGGACAACGGTCTTTCGCTATGCCAAACAAAAGACAAATGTTGTAAGACAAAAGGGAGGGCGGCAGCCGGAATTACGGAATTACGGAATTACGGATTTGCGGAATCACGGAATTATGGAATTACGGAAATTGAACTTCGCTTTGCTACGCCAAGACAACAAGACAACGAGACCTTGGCTTCGCCAGACAACGAGACAACTAGTAGGGCGGCAGCCGGTTGGCTTCGCCGGAATTACGGATTTATGTAATCACGGATTGACGGAATTATGGAACTACGGAAAGGGCAAGTCGGCTCACAGCTCATAACTCAAAGCTCTCAGTTTAAAAGAAACAAGATAATAACCAAGGATATATTAAAACAAGGTGATAAAAGTTATTATTAGCACGGATAAAAACACATAATGATATGAACGAAACAAACAACAATCTGAAAAACCCAGATATGACAAAAGAAGATATAAATATAGGCAATTTCTAAAAATTGCTTTGCAAGTGATTTGCGGATTTTTGTTAGAAAGATTTCTATTTTCTTTTGATTGAGCATAGCGGGCTATGCGATTGAAAAAGAAATAGAAAGATTACAACAAAAAACGTAAAGCACGCAAAAGTTCAGAAAAGAGTGTATAAACTTAGTACGAACGTGGAATTTTTAGAAGTTGCCTATACAAAATACATCGGTTGGGACGTTGGTAAACGATGTATGCACAATAATAGAACATGGTCGCAAACAGGCATATAGTGCAGTAAATACGGCAATGATTGAAACCTATTGGAAAATAGGAAAGAGAATAGTGCAAGAAGAACAGCAGGGTAATGAGCGAGCCGAATATGGAAAGCGTATAATAGAACATCTGTCGAAAGAATTGACTTATCGTTATGGAAAAGGTTTTAGTAAGAGATACCTTGCTTATTTCAGGAAATTTTATCTCACAATTGATAATTTGCAGATTTTGCAAACGCGTTTGCAAAATCTTACCTGGTCGCATGTATTGACAGCTTTAAGGGTGGATTCTGCAGTATCAATTCGTTGGTATCTTGAGATGGCATCGCAAGAGATGTGGAGCGTAAGAACATTGGATAGAAATATTTCTACACAATATTTCGAAAGACATTTTAGTCAGCCTCAATTGCCGATGAAAGAAGAGCAACCTAACAAACTAGAATTATTGAAGAATCCTATTATTGCCGAATTTTTAGGATTTAAGCAAGACAACAGCTATTCCGAGCAAGAATTGGAAACTGCAATAATTGGGCATTTGCAAGATTTTATAATGGAATTGGGCAGATGATTTGCCTTTGTAAAACGTCAACAATTGATCAGAACCGATGCACAGGATTACTTCGTGGATTTGGTATTTTACAATATAATACTCAAATGTTATGTGTTGATCGATTTAAAGATAGGAAAGATTACACATCAAGATGTAGGCCAAATGGATATGTATCGTAGAATGTATGATGATTTGATGAGAACCGAAGGTGATAATCCTACAATAGGCATAGTATTATGTTCGGATACAGACAAGGATATTGCAAAATACTCTATACTGAATGGTAATGAACAATTATTTGCAGCAAAGTATATGCCAATTCTACCATCGGAAGAGGAATTGCGACGCGAAATAGAACATCAAAAAGAATTGTTTCTGCTACAACAACAGGTAGAAAAAGAATAGAAATATACCGGGAAACATTGTAGTAATAAAAAACTGTATAGAATACAAATGGTACCCAAAGCCTGAACTTGATATAAAAAACTTGAAATACTGCATCGATAAAAGATGCGTAATAGAGAGATAAAGGTAGTAGGTTGTGGCTTTGCTTTGCTACGCCAGACGCCAAGACAACGAAACAACTAGAGGGGCGGCAGCCGGTTGGCTTCGCCGGAATTACGGATTTATGGAATCACGGATTGACGGAATTATGGAACTACGGAAAGGGCAAGTCGGCTCAAAGCTCACAGCCTTTCTATACTTTCTCTACTCTCTTACTCTCTATACCTTTCAGCCTTTTGCCTTTCGTCGTTAGTCTGCGAAGTGCCGGCGTAGCCGCCAACAGCACTCCCGATTATTTTTCTTTAACTATTGCTGCTATGTCTTTTATGGTGAATAGTTGCATGGCAAATAGCAGTGCCGGAGTTGCAATTCCCACCACCACTATATGTACTATCCAGTTGGTTTCGCAGTGTAGCATGGCAAGGTTTGTTGCCACTATTGCCGCTATGTATATGGCTAGTTTGGCGAATAGTATGAGGTCTGTTTTGAATTTGAATATCCTGAAAGCCGCTATCATCTGAGCTATGGCCACAAAACTTTGTGCCACAAGGCTTGCCCATGCCGACCCTATTTCGGCAAAACGTGGTATGAGCAGGATATTTATCGCTATGTTTATTCCCAATGTTATGGCCGATAGTATGTTTAGCTGTTTTAGGCTGTTGTTTGCGGTAAGCAATGTTCCGAAAACATAGGTTACGGATATTGGCACAAAACCGAAAATGAGAATGCTGAATGTATGAGCCGACTGTTCGGTGTGCGAAGTGTATAGCAGCTGCATAATGTCGGCACTGCGAACCGAAAGTGTTATGGCCACTGCAGCGGTAAGTGCAAAGACTGCCACAAACACCATTTTTGTTATAGCCTCTACGCTTTCTTTTTCTTTTATCATCTTGGCATATATCGGCAAAAGGGGTACCGAAACAAGGTATGCCAACATAACCAAAGCATCTAAAAGCCTATAAGCACCGGCATATATACCTGCTGCGGTATTGCCATTTGGCAACAGGCGTTCCAGCATGATAGGGTCTATTCGGTTGTACGACGCCATCAGAAGCACCAGCAATGCAAAAGGCAGGCTTTTTTTGATTATGGCTATAGAAAACGGAATGTTCAGTGTTAGTTTTCGTATCTTGGTTTTGTGCACAAGAGCTATGAGTGCTATGGCGGCAGTGATGATATACGACAGTGTTTGCGATGCTATAAACCACTCTATCCTGAAAGGCTCGTCGGTAATGTTGCCCCACAAAAGCAGTCCGCAAAAAATTATCATCAGCAGCCTGTCTAAAACCGATAGCAAGCTGTCTGTTTTGAACATGAGCAGCCCTGCAAAATTGGACCGCAGATAAAGAATAAGGGAGTTTAAAAATTGGTTTAAACACATCCATGCCAACAAAAAGAACTGTCTGGAGTTGTATCCGATGATGAGTCCGACAAGGAATGTGACAGCAAGAAAAACGACAAACAGCAGTAATTTGATGCTTAATATTCCCGACAGATGTTTGCTGATGAGATGGTTGTGCTGTGCAATGTTTCGGGTGTTGAAGTTGGTGACGCCCAAATCAAGCAATATGTTGAATATGAAAGCAAAATTGAATATGGCGTAGTAAAGGCCAAACTCTTCGGCACCAACAGCATTTTGCACGTTGACGTCGATGCCCAAAATCCAAAACGGTTTGATAAGGATATTGAGCAACAGAAACAATAATATGCTAGAAAAAAGCTTTTTGCGCATCTTGTTTTGTTTGGTGTTTTGTTTTGCCTAATAACTACAAAAAGTCGATTTTATTTTTCGGCCTCTGTGTGCAATAGTTGTAGATAGATGTGCGATGTAGGGGTCAAAAGCTTTATTGTCAGCTTATTTATTTGTTGGCAAAGGTTGAGGAAAATACTTTTTCGGGCCAAAAAATAGTGCTGCGTATGTGTGCTATAATAAGCCTAAAACCAGTATTTTGACACTGCGATGGCGATATTATTTTGAACCAAGTGATAAAATATTTTTTATATGTCGATATTTTTTAATACTTTTGCAATAATTTTGCGCTGTTAAAAAACGTAGTGCAAAAGCCTATAATATGTTAGGAATACAATAAAATTGAAATAATTGCTTTATATAAAACAGACGAAAAAATAATATATTGATATAATGAAAAAGACACTGTTTCTATTGTTATTTGGAGCTTTTTTTGGGAATACAGCCGTTAAAGCTCAAACATCGACAGCCGACCCTATCGTTTTGGAAATAGGCGATGAAAAGATAACCCAATCGGAATTTATGAAGAGTTTCGGACAGGCAAATATGCTAACCAGCGATGCCACAGCTGCCGAAAAGCAGAAAGCATTGAACGAATATGTAGACTTGTTTGTAAATTTTCGTTTGAAAATAAAAGATGCCATAGCCGAGAAATATGATACCTCGTCGGCATTTCAACGCGAATACAATACCTATCGCAACGAGGTGGCAGCACCTTATCTTATCGATTCGGACAGATTGGAAAAAATATTGCACGAGGTATACCAACGCAACCAACAGGCGGTAAGGGCTTCGCACATAATGGTGGCATTGCCCCGTACTCCGACCCCCGACGATACTTTGAAGGCCTACAATAGAGCTATGGAGATATACAACAAAGCTATTGTTCCGGGTGCCGATTTCAAACGATTGGCTATAGCTTTTTCCGAAGACCCATCGGCAAAGGATCATTTGTCCAGACAAACCAACACCGAAGTGAAAGGCAATGGCGGCGACTTGGGATACTTTACCGTTTTTGATATGGTATATCCTTTCGAAGAAGCAGCATTCAATTTGGAAATAGGCGAAATATCTAAACCCGTACGTTCGGAATACGGATACCATATAGTGAAACTTTTCGACAAGATTTCGATATACGGAAAGTCGTCGATACAACATATTTGGGTGGGTTCGTTGAACGAAAAAGACGATACTCGTATGCTAAGCCGAATAAACGATGCTTATCGCAGATTGCAGCTAGGCGAAGACTTTAACGACGTGGTAAGAAATTGTAGCGAAGACAGATCGACAGTGCCTGTAAACGGCCTTATGGAAAATGTTCCTATCCAACGTATGGTGCCGGAATATGTAAAAGAAATATCGAAACTGAAAGTGGGAGAATACAGCAAACCATTCAAAACACAATATGGATGGCACATTATAAAGTTGGTGAAAAAAGATACCATACCATCGTTTGACGATATGAGATCGTTCTACAAACAACGCATCTCGAGAGATCAACGCAGCAAACAGCCACAAGATGTATTTGTGGAAAATATGAAAAAGAAATATGTTTTTGAAGATTACTTCAATGTAAACAAGGTAGCGTTCGACGAGTTGCGTTCGTATATTACCGACTCTGTTTTCAAAAAAGCATGGGTGGCTCCCGAACTTAAACATGGCAATACTACTGCTTTTGTTATTGGCGACAAATCGTATACCGTGGCCGAATTTTCGCAATACATATATAAGACACAGAAGCAGGCACGTCCTCGCCGACAAATGTTGGATGCCTTCTACAGCGAAGTGTATGCAAATTTTGTTGGCGACAAAATAGTGGAATATGCCAACAGCCGTTTGGAAAAAGACTATCCCGATTTTGACGACATAGTGAAAGAGTATCGCAACGGACTTTTGATATTTGCCTACAACGATGCCAAAGTTTGGTCGAAAGCTATATTGGATACAGCAGGGTTGAAAGAATTCTACGACAGAGAGTGTGTAAAGCGTGACATAAACGACCCACAGCAAGCCATATATTTCTGGGGCGAACGTGCCGATGTGACAACAATGAGCGTGATAGACTCGAACTGTATAGACATAAACAAGGTGTTGAAAATAGCAAAGAAAAACGTGCTGAAAGAAGGTTTGGATAGAACAAAAATAACCGAACTGATGATGAAAAAGGTGAATAAGAAAAAATGCAGTATGGCTAAACCTGTGTTTGTAAGAAATGTATTGGTAGAAAAAAATGACGACCAAATATTGAAACCCGACCAATTCCAGAGAGGTATATACACATCCAAAACCTCAGATGGCGAAGGGTATATAGTGTTGGTGGTGAAAGGTATGAAAGAGCCTTGCTTGAAAAGTCTTCGCGAAGCTCGTGGATATTACATAAACGATTATCAAAACTACTTGGAAGCCCAACTGATTGAAAGTTTGAAAGCTAAATACAAAGTGGTGGTTCATCAGGATAAGATAGATGCAATAACCTTCTAATTTTTTTTGACAAAAAACAGATGAAAAAGCTGATAGTATTGCTATGTGTGGCAGGTTGTCTGGTTGGAAATATTCTGACTTCGTGCAACAAAAAAGCCAAAGAAAAGCCGCTGTTGCGAGTGTTTGACAACTACTTGTACCCTTCGGATATAGAGGGCTTGGTGTCGGGTAATGTGTCGGCCGAAGATAGTATTGCTATTATAGACAACTATATAAACCAATGGATATTGCAAATGGTTGTCTTGGATAAGGCCGAGAACAATATAAACAAAAGGTTCGAAAAAGAGCTGCAAGACTACAAAAACTCGCTGATAACTTACGAGTACGAGCAGTCGATAGTGAAGCAGCTGTTGGATACCAATGTCGGCGACAACGAAATACAACAATACTACGAAAGAAACAAAGAAAACTTTACGCTGAAAAACAATATAGTGCGTATGGTGTATGTGAAGATAGAAAAGGATTCGCCATCGCTGTCGAAGATAAAAAAGCTGATGTTTACCAACAAAGAGTTTACAGAAGAAGTGGTGGTAGACATACAGAAACTGGCTTCGATACATGCCGAAGAGTATTTTTTCGACACCGAAGTTTGGCTTCCGTTTAGCGATTTTCAGCGTATAGTGCCTATCGAGACATACAACGAAGAGATGTATATAAAGCAAAACCGTCAGATTTCTATATCCGACGACTCGTGTACATACTTGGCACGAATATTGGAATTTAAGATTGTCGACGATATTTCTCCTCTTAGTTTTGAATACTCAAACATCAAGAATATTATTTTGAACAAACGCAAGATAGAAATAATAGAAAAGATGCAACGCGACCTGCTTAGAACAGCAGAGATAGACAACAATATAGAATACTTTTTCGACAGAAATAAAAACACCGATACGAAAAAGAAAGTTGTGGATACTGCCGCCGTGAACAAAGATGGGGGAGTGGTAAAAGAACAGCAGAAAGAACAAAAAGATACTCCAAGTTGATGACCTAAATACTAAAACTGAATTTATTTGGTTACTATAACTTAGAATGTAAAAACAATAACGTAAACAGAATTTATGAATAGAAAGAAAATAATTGTTGGTGCTATGTTGGCACTTGGTTTTATGGTTTCGGCTCGCGCACAAAACGACGCCGTAGTGGTAGACCAAGTGGTGGCAGTGGTAGGAAAGAATATAGTGAAACTATCTGATGTAGAAAATAGTTATGCACAGATGCGTATGCAAATGGGCTACGATAATGCCTACAACAATCGTTGTAGCATATTGGAAAGTTTGCTATTGCAAAAGTTGTTGCTGCATAAAGGAAGTATAGACAGCATTGAGGTTCCGCAACAGTATGTCGATGCCGAAGTAGACCGACAATTAAAGATGCGCCTAAAATACTTTGGTTCGAAAGAGAATATGGAGCGCGAATCGGGACAGAAATACGAAGACATAAAGGAATCGTACACACAGATAATGCACGACTACTTTTTGGCACAGCAGGTGGAAAGTGGAATAGTAGAGAATGTAAAGATAACCCCTCGCGAGGTTATAGAATACTTCAACAGTATTCCTGTCGACAGCTTGCCAACGATAGAAGCCGAATACGAGGTGTCTGAAATAGTGATAAGCCCCAAGGTGAACGAGGCCGAACGCGAGAGAGTACGTCTAGAGCTGAACAAGCTGAGAGAAAGAGTACTTAAAGGCGACAAGTTCTCGACCTTGGCAACCCTTTATTCGGAAGATGTGGGAACAGCAAAAAAAGGTGGCGAGTTGGGCTTCTTTGGTCGTGGCGAGATGGTAGGCGAATTCGAGGCTGCTGCTTTTGCTTTGAAACCGGGTGAGGTGTCGCCCGTGATAGAAACAAAATACGGATTTCATATAATACAGCTTATAGAACGTAAAGGCAATATGCTTAATGCACGCCACATTCTTATGTCGGCAAAAGCGACACCCGAAGACCTTGTGGCTGCAAATATGAAACTAGACAGCATTGCCAACGAGATAAAAGCCGGCCGACTAACATTCGAAGAGGCTGCAAGAACTTTTTCGGATAGCCAAACCAAGATAGAGGGCGGTGCCGTTACCAACCCTCAAACAGGCAACAACCGTTTCACCGTAGACTTACTAAGACAGGTGTTTACAGGTGTTAGTGTAGAAAGAATGTCGGAAGGGGATATGTCGGGAGTTATTATGGCGAAGAACGAATTGAATCAGGACGTATTCAAAGTAGTACGACTTACAAAAATTATAGAACCACATAAAGCCAATTTGGTCGACGATTACGATAAGATATATCTTATAACTTTGCAGAAAGCCAAAAGCGACAAGTTGTCGGATTGGGCCGAAAAGATGATAAAGAATACTTATATAAAGATCAGCGATTCTTACAAAGATTGTAACTTTAATTTGAACTGGTTGAAAAAATAAAAAATCTTATGAGCAATATGTCGGATAGCGAGATGATAGATGGCTTGGTAAAGAAATACCAAGAGCTTAAAAGCGAAATAGGCAAGATAATTATAGGACAAGACAAGGTGGTGGATAGTTTGCTGATATCGATATTCACAGGTGGCCATTGTCTGCTTGTAGGTGTTCCGGGATTGGCAAAGACATTGATGGTAAACACCCTGTCTAAAGCATTGGGATTGGGCTATAGTCGTATACAATTTACTCCCGACCTTATGCCGTCCGATATTATTGGCTCGGAGATATTAGACGAGAACAGAAAGTTTAAGTTTGTAAAAGGATCGGTGTTTGCAAATATCGTACTTGCCGACGAGATAAACCGTACACCCCCAAAAACTCAGGCTGCTTTGCTTGAAGCTATGCAGGAAAAATCGGTCACTGTATCGGGCGTGTCGTACAAGTTGAGCGAACCTTTCTTTGTTTTGGCAACACAAAATCCTATCGAACAAGAGGGTACTTATCCGTTGCCCGAAGCACAATTGGACCGCTTTATGTTCAATGTAAAATTGGACTATCCTACGTTCGAAGAGGAGCTAAGCATAGTAAAGAACACTACGGTAGACAAGTCGGAAACAATAAACGTAGTGCTTAC
The DNA here is from genome assembly GCA_017561155.1 of Bacteroidales bacterium. Lineage (GTDB taxonomy): Bacteria > Bacteroidota > Bacteroidia > Bacteroidales > P3 > HGM05376. The sequence goes on from JAFZDP010000071.1 coordinate 10,104, forward strand.
TGCCGACGAGATATTGAATTACCAACATGTGATAAGAAAATTGCCTGTGCCGGAAAATGTATACCGATATGCTGTAAGTTTGGTAGGCAAAACAAGGGTATCCGACGATGCCAACTCTTATGCCAAGAAATATATATCGTGGGGTGCAGGTCCCAGAGCTTCGCAGTACCTTATAATGGGAGCTAAAACCCATGCCGCTTTCTGTGGTAAGTACTCGCCGGACATCGAAGATGTAAAAGCTGTTGCGGTGGAAGTGTTGCGACATAGAATTGTACGCAACTACTATGCCGAAGCCGAAGGTATTTCTACCGACACCATTATAAAGCATTTGTTGGACGAATAACCAGACTTTTTATGAAAAAGAAAATCCTATTGGGACTATTGTGCACTGTATTTATAACTATGCTATATTCGCAGAGTGCCATCTACTACCCAAATATAAAGACGTTGAAACCAAGTGCCGAAACCGGACTTTATGAGCCGGAATCGTTTATGCTTTTGTTGGAATATCCGCAAGGACAAGCGGCATACAATATATCCGACATCGACTTGTTGGACTCTGTATACCGCATGGCTTTCTCGCGTTCGAACCCCATGATGTATACTGTCGTTATAGAAGGGTATGGCAACACCGACGATCAGGCTATAGTAAAAGAGCGTGTAGATGCTGTGCATAGATATTTTACCGGTCGTTGTAATGCTCAATTCATGGTGCGTATAGCTCCTAATCCTATATCGTCGTCGTGCTATGGCGACTCGGTAGAGATGGTACGCTACGAAGTGCCCACCGATTTGAAGTACTACGATATGGCCGAACTGCCCGAGAGTAAAAGAACCTTCAACAAAATGTCTCTTCTAGACAAGGTGAAAGTTACGCTTACCAACAACCCCAAAGCCTGTATAGGCGATTTTGAAGGTTGTAATCTGCCATCGAAAGACTCTATAATCAGATCGTACTATTCGAGTGTAACGCTGACAAAAGGCTCGCTGTTGAAGATAAAGAATACCAAAGCTCGTTGCCCAAACGATGTGGAATTTTCGATAGAAGAGCATTTGAACTATAGAGAAATATTGGACAAGTACTTCCTAGTGCCTCACAAAAGGCAGATAATAATACAAACAGGTTTCATAGTGTTGCGTAGCAACTACAAACGAGAGTATAACGAATGTTCGCAGGCCTTGCCCGACTCGATATTTGTAACCTTTCCCGTTACACAAGAGCAGTTCGACAACAAGCTGAAGATATTTGGAAAGAAATATACCGACAAGGGTGCCGAATACCGAAGTTTGCCTACCAAAAAGATGCCGTCGAAGGTGTCGCTTAGTGTGCAAACCAACATAAATCCTACCCAGATAGACACAATATTTCTAGGCAAAAGAATACAAGAAGAAGAGGTGGAAGACTACTTTTTCAGAGTGAAAACCGATGCCGAAGAAGGTACTATAACCGTGGGCGGCAAGCATTACAAGGCTTATAGGATAGACAAAAATGGTAACTACGAACTTAAAAAACCTATGCGCGCTTTGTTCCGAATGGAGAACGATGCCGAGGAAGAAGAGATAGAAGAAGAAACAAAGAAAGATAAAAAATATGCCGACGACGAAGAGATAGACTAAGCGATGCCTACCTCGTCGTTGTTAAGAACGGCCAAACATATATAAAATACGTTTTTTGAAATGTCGAATTATTTACAATCAAATGTGACAAAAGTTACCACACATGTTTTACAAAACATGAAGCAGTGTGGCGAAAAAATAGCGATGCTTACAGCCTACGACTATTCGATGGCTCGTTTGCTTGACGGAACAAAGATAGATATAATCTTGGTAGGCGACTCTGCTGCCAATGTGATGGCCGGCTACCAAACTACGTTGCCTATCACCTTGAACGAGATGATTTATCATGGGGCATCGGTGGTTCGTGCTATAAACAGAGCACTTGTCGTTGTGGATTTGCCTTTTGGTACCTATCAGGGAAACTCTAAAGAGGCGTTGGCTTCGGCTATCAGAATAATGAAAGAGACCGGTGCCGATGCGGTGAAACTAGAGGGTGGTATAGAGATATTAGAGTCGGTGAATCGTATTCTTTCGGCGGGTATCCCCGTTATGGGACATCTTGGGCTTACCCCTCAGTCGATAAATAAGTTTGGTACATATAGTGTAAGAGCTACCGAAGAAAACGAAGCCAAACGTTTGATAGAAGATGCTCATATATTGGAAAAAGCCGGTTGTTTTGCCATAGTGTTGGAAAAAATACCTGCCAAGTTGGCCGCTCAGGTTACCAAAGAGGTCAAGATACCTACCATAGGCATCGGAGCCGGCTCCGAAGTGGACGGTCAGGTGTTGGTACTTCACGATATGTTGGGAATAACACAGCAGTTCTCGCCACGTTTTCTTCGTAGGTATCATGCCATAGGAGAAGAGATAACCAACGCCGTAAAACAATATATAGACGATGTGAAATCGAAAGATTTTCCAAACGAAAGAGAACAATATTAGAATCCGAAAACACTACATATAGATACCCGTAATATGGAAACAATGTTTTTGTGCTATCCTAAATGCACCACATGCCAAAAGGCCGAAAAATGGTTGGTAGAACACAATGTGGCTTATACCAAACGCCATATTGCAGAACAAAACCCTACCGCCGACGAGATAAGACAATGGTGGCAACAAAGCAACTTGCCATTGAAACGTTTTTTCAATACCAGCGGTTTGATGTATAAGGATTTGAAACTTAAAGATCGCCTGCCAGAGATGTCGGACGACGAACAGCTAGAGTTGTTGGCGTCGAATGGTATGTTGGTGAAACGTCCGTTGGTGGTTGCCGATGGAAAAGTGTTGGTAGGATTTAAAGAAGCCGAGTGGCAATCTATTTTAAAACAATGATAAATAATTGACGAGAAAATACCTCTATAATAAAACATATAGAGGTATTTTTTTGTGCAAACACAAAAATTGGCTATAGATAAATAGAGTAAAAAACACACAAAAAATAACATGAAAATGAATAGAGTGAATACTAGAAAATTGTTGAAATTTGATGGCAAGAGATTGCTTTTTGCCATATTTGCACTTGTGGTAAGTGCTACTTCGTTTGCCCAGATAGGTACAGCAAAAGAGTTTATGTGGGATAATGTGAAGCGCGACTATATAGAGTATGTGCCACAGTCGTACAATGCCGAGCAGCCTACTGCGGTGGTTTTTATGCTTCATGGGCTTAGAGATTCGATGGAATATAAACTGGAACTGTCGGGATTGCTACCCTATGCCGACCAATATGGCTGGATACTTGTGGTGCCCGAAGCGTTGAAGGCTTCCATAGCCCTTATGGGACAAGAGATAGAGATAGGCACTATGTGGAATGCCGGCATGAATATTAGTGTGGCAGGACTTACCCTGTCGCCAAATTCTACTGTAGATGACTGCGGCTTCCTTACCGCTCTTCTCGACTCGGTGAAGACTAATTATAATATTCACCCAGACAGTGTTTTCTTTTCTGGTGTGTCGATGGGGGGCTTTATGTGTCAGCGTATGGCTATAGAGCATGCCGACAAGATAAGTGCTGTGGCATCGGTGAGTGGTACTATTGCCAACGGTATATCGTCGCAGACTCCTATTGCCAACGTAGACATAATGCATATACATGGCACCGGCGACAGCGTGGTTACATACAGCGGTGCCGACTTTTCGTTTGCTCCTTTCGGATCGTTCAATATAGGACTTAGCGCCGAAGCCACCGTAGACTATTGGGTGAACTTCAACCAATGTGCCGAAACTCCTATCAATTATATGTACCATAATGTCAAAGACGATGGTATGATTTTTGAACGCTACGACTATGCCGGCACTGCCACCAACAGCCGTGTGGCTTTCGTAAAGGTGGTGAACGGACAGCACGACTGGTATGCCAACGACGAGATGTACGACATAAACTATGCCGACGAGATACAGAAGTTTTTCCGTGGCGAACGTCCTTCGGGCAATGTGGGCATACAAGCCGAGCCGGCTGTAAGCTGTGCTGTATATCCTAATCCTGCAAGTAGCGTTTTGAATATAATGTCGGAACAGACTATAGACAGGGTAGAAGTGTATAATATATGTGGAACACTTGTAGGCGAAACTATGCCTAATGCCAACACTGTTGTTATGAGTGTTGCCGGCTACAACAGCGGCGTGTATCTGGTGCGTATACACACACAAGGCGGTGTGGCTACCAAGAAACTGATGGTAAAATAGCCATTCCGTTGTTGGCTTATAGATAACGAAAGAGGTGCTACTCCCGGCGGAGCAGCACCTCTTTTTTTTGTTATATATCCGTTGCCGAAAGGCGTAGTTTGTAGTGGTAGGGTTGTTGTTTTATGTGGTAGGCCTCTATAGTGTGAGGGCCACAGCTGGCATTGCCTATACCTCGCTGATAAGCATCGAGGTGAACGTATATAAATGGGCGTTTCTGTAGTTCCCATTGATGTTTGGTTTGTTTCAGGTCGGTGTCGGTGTAGGGTAGTGCCGAGAACGACACGTCGCCTTCGGTTTCTATCTTCACACCTTTGCCGTTGGCGGCTTTGAAGCACACCTCTCTCACTCCCTCGCGGTTGCCTGTCGACTGTGGCTTGCTGTATGGCACCACCATGTCGTCGGTGGTAGTGCTGTATCTGCCCACGGGACATGCCTCCAAGCGGTCGGCGTGGTTCTCCCACGGACCATGGGCGTAGTAGTCTATATGTCGTAGGCCTGCATTTATGGCACATGCCAGTCCCACACGTCGTAGGTTGTCGGTTTGTGGGTGGAAGGTGGCATCTATATCCACTATTCCGTTGGGATATATGGTGTAATCTATATCGGTGGCACATAGGCTGCCGCCTCGTTTGGTCGATACCAGTACGCAGCCGTCGTTTAGCAGTGTGGCTTTGCACTCGCCTGTAGCGTATAGTCCGTTGCTGTCGGCGGTGTTGCCGTCGTTTTCTATCCAGCGGAAGTTGTCGTACTCAAAACCTTGGTTGCCGTATATTATATCCATGCCTTTTATTCGCAGTGTGGTCATTACGCCGGTGGCGGTGTCGAACTTTACATGTATATTGCTGTTGAATACTACTGTTTTGTTGCCGTTGTGGGCTATGGTCAGTGCCTCTTGTGTGGTTATAAGCACGGGTTGCATAGTGCCGCGTTTGCATAGCTCTATCTGCTGTTGTGCTACTATGTGGCACTTTTCGCAGCTTGTAGTGGCATAGTCTGTGGCCACATATAGGTTTAGGAAGGCCTCGTCGCCATTTTTTTGCCATTCGGCAAGGGATATGTCGGACGGAAGCGGTATGCTTACATATCCTTTGTTTTCGGGGGCTATTGTAGGCATAGCCATAGTGTTGCCTGCCACACGGTAGCCGTTTTTGTTCACCTGCCAAGTCAGCACCATGTCGTTTGTCGACAAAAAGTCGTAGGTGTTGTTTATGCAAACTTTTATGCTGTTTTGGGCGTAGTCTATGGTATCTGCACTAAGTTTTATGTATTGGTATACTGCTTTTACCTGAGCCAGCTTAGGAGTGGGCTCTCTGAGGGCTGTAAGTATGCCGTTGCTGCAGAAGTTGCCTTGATGCGGTCCGGGAAAGTCGTAGCCGGTACGCAAACGGCCTGTATGTGTGCCTGCCAATATCTCTTTGGGTTCGTATATGCTTTGGTCTACCCAATCCCATATAGCGCCGCCCACCATAGTGCTGCTGTTTTCTATACATTCCCAATACTCTTTCAGGTTGCCTATGGCGTTGCCCATGGCGTGGGCGTATTCGCAAATAAACATAGGCTTGTCGAAGAAGTGTTGGTATTTATACATCCAGTCCATGCCCGGATACATTTTCGAGTATAGGTCGCTGAATCTGTTGCCGCCATACTCTTTGCCGTCGTTGGTGCTTTCGTGGTGTATAGGGCGTGTAGGGTCCAGCTCTTTTATTCTGGCGTAGCAGTGTTCAAAGTTGTTGCCGTTGCCTGTCTCGTTGCCCATGCTCCAAAATATCACGGCAGGGTGGTTGCGATCTCTCAGCACCATACGTTCTACGCGGTCTACAAAGGCCGGTATCCACGACGGCATATCGCTTATGCTTTGGTTGGCGTGGTCTTCAAGGTCGGCTTCGTCCATGCAGTAAAGGCCGTAGTAGTCGTACATGGCATACATCTTGGCGGCGTTGGGATAGTGCGATGTGCGTATGGTGTTTATGTTGTTTTGTTTCATCATCACCACATCTTGCAGCATACTCTCTGTGGTTACGGCTCTGCCATACAGAGGGTGGCTGTCGTGGCGGTTGACACCCTTAAAGGTCACACGCTTGCCGTTGATGTATACCAACGAGCCTTTTATCGTTACCTCTCTGAAACCGTATTTGGTCGAGAAGGCCATCTCTTCTTTTCCGTTCTCGCTTTGCACTATACATACGGTGTATAGGTTTGGCGTTTCGGCAGTCCAAGGGGCTATATTGTCTACTTTCAAACTTATGGTTTTCTTTATGTTTTTGCTGTCGGTTTTGTAGCGTATGTCGGTGCTTTTTTGTGCCACGGTGTTGCCGTTGTTGTCTATCAGCTTGGCCACTATGGTCTTTTTTCCGCTCAGGCCGTCGCGGTTGTCTATGCTTAGGTCTATGTTCATATTGGCCTTGCTGTAGTTGCTTTTAGGCGCAAATGTCGCCGTTATGGCATGGTCTCGAACCCCTACCTTAGGCACGTTGTATAGGTATACGTCGCGGAATATGCCGCTCATCCTGAACATATCCTGGCATTCCAGATACGAGCCGTCGCTCCAACGAAACACCTGTACAGCCAGTCTGTTGGTGCCTTTGCGTAGGTATTTGCTCAGGTCGAACTCTGCCACATTGTTGGCACCTTGTGTGTAGCCCACATAGTTGCCGTTCAGATATACGAAGGCGGCGCTGTATATACCGCCAAAGTGTATAAAGGTACGGTTTTGGTCCCAGCCCTCAGGCAGGTCGAACATACGCACATACGACCCCACGGGGTTCACGCCGTAGTTGACGCCGTTGTCGTTGAAGCCCTCTCTGGCCTGTATGAACGGAGGCGTGTTGGAGTGCGGATACTCCACGTTGCAGTATATGGGGCGGTCGTAGCCGTGCATCTCCCAGTTCGATGGCACAGGGATAGTGGCCCACGTGCTCACGTCGTAGTCCATCTTGTAGAAGTCGGCAGGACGCAGGTCGGGATTGGAAACAAGGTAGAAATGCCAGTCGCCGTTGAGCAGCAGTGCCGACTTGCTTTGGGTGTATACCCATGGCGTATGGTAAAACGCAGTGTCTGAAAGCATGTCTTTTTCGCTGCCGTAGGGGGTATAGGTAGCGTGTCCTACCTCTTTGTTTTCGCCAAAACGTCTCTCATCTTCCCAATATCTTTGGCCGGGTGTTTGGCTTTGGGCTATGCCTATATGCACCAATGCCAACAACGAAATTATAAAACAGTTAGTCCTTTTCATCTGTGTGTAATATTTTTTGCAAAGATACGATTTTTTTTTGGTTTGGTTTGCGTTGCTTCGCGGACAACGGACAACGGAGGCTTTGCCGGAATTACGGAACTACGGATTGCCGGAATCACGGAATTATGGAATTATGGAACTACGGATAGGGCGAGTCGGCCCACAGCTCACACTCTCTACCTTTTCGCCGGCGAGCCTCTTTATTAATAAAATTATCTTATATTAACACGGCTGTATTTAACACTAAAATTGGCGTATTTGCCGAAAAAATCGTGCTATGGGGCGTACAGACGAGCTACGGAGGCTTTAAAAAATAATCGTCTGATTATCAGATGTTGTTATTTTTCGTTTTGCCTTTAAAAATGCTTTTGCGGTGTGTTTTTCGTTGTTTCGTGATGGCGGTATACCGTGATGGCGACGAAAGTATATGGTTTTCGCCATCAAACCCGGGTCTTCTCGCCATCAAAGTATGCCGTTTTGGGGTGAAAAGTGCCATGGTTAGGGGTCGAAACTATGGGGTTTTCGGGGTGCGAATGTGCTGCTTTCGCAGTGGATTTAACATTTGAAATTTTTCTTTAACATTTGCTTTCGCGGCAAAAGGCACGTTTCGGGGTGGTGGAAATGCCGTATTGTGGGGTGGAAAATACCGCGTTTAGGTGTCGATAACTATATTTAACATGAATGTTATTTTTCTAAATTGCCTATATTAATCTTATTGCCTAAGATATAGTATGTTGTATGATATCGAAAACTTAAAAAAGTTCGTTTTTTTGGCATAGTGCCCTCTATATGTGCAAATGGGTGTATATTTGCACAGCAAATATACGTTTATACTGCTACGAATACTATTCGACTACCGACATAACATATATGTGATGAACATAAAAAACGAAGAAATAAAACGACAGATAGTTAGTGTAAGGCCTTTGCTGTTGACAAAGGCTGTGGCTGTGCTACGCAATATTTCTAAGGCCGACGATGTGGTTCAGGATGTTATGTTGGTGATGTGGGAGAAGCGCCATCTGCTTGAAAAAGTTGACGATATAGAGGCCTACTCTACCAGGATATTGCTGCGCAAGCTGTCGGAGATGCAGGACAAGGGTCGTAGAACAGTGGCGGTGAACACCTATGTGATGGGCGAAACGGTGCCCGACGAGATGGCTGCCGACGACGATGTGGCCGATATATGCTACAAAAAGGTGGTGGAAAACCTTGCCGACAACGACGCTTTGATGATGGACCTGCGGTACAAATCGGGGTTGAACAATACAGAGATTGCAAAGATGCTGAACATAACGGAGACTGCCGTAAGGAAGAAGATGGGAATAATACACCAAAAGGCAGCCAAGATAGTGAAAAAAATAATGAAAGAATATGAATAAAAAGATGCAAAACACAGAAGAGATAGACATGCTGCTGGCAAAATTTTATGCCGGCGAGCTATCGGATGCTGAGCTGAAACACCTGATGGAGTGTTTCCAAAGCATGGAGGCTATACCGTTGCGGTGGCAGGCCGATGCCGTGCTGATACGTGCTTTGGCTGTGCAAGCCTACTGCAGCGCTACGCAGAAAGATGCCGAAGCCATGCTGGACAGATGGGAAAAAGCCGGGCACGACGCCCACAAGGCAGACAAAAAACATGCCTATGCCAAACCTGTGAAGTATGTATATTCTGCGGCGGCAGCCTTGGCACTGCTGCTTACGGTGGGGATAGCAATGTATAGGCACAGCATACTGAAAAACGAAGCGCCGGAAAACTCACACCAATATGCAAACACCGAAGGCATAAAGATATATTGCAGCGATGGTTGCGACGACGGATATATAATGAAGCTGTTTGAAGAATGTGTGGTGGCATAGATTTTTTTTTGACAACAAAACCATGATAAGGCTATGACGACGAACGTGAAAAGCAAGGCGAAAAAAGTGTTGGCAATGCTGGCAGTGTTTTGGATAGTGGCAGAAAACCTATGCGGCCAAACGCAGCTATACGAGCAGTACAAGCACCGTACCGATATAACGGTGGCATGCATAATGCAATATCCCATTACCGAAACGGTGAAAACCGACGTTACAATGTTTATACCCAAAACCAAAGAAGCCCTTTGGGCAATGGTGCAGGAGTTTAACCTTGGGCTGAACAAAGATAAGGTGTATGAACGTTTGGGGGCAGAAAAAAAGTATTCGCTATTTATGTCCAATGTATGTAAAGATAATATAAAAAAAGGCTTTGGCCCTATAAAAAGTGCCGACGACTATAAGAATATGATGAGATTGGCATACAATTATAATAAAGGGGTGATACTTGTTTTTCACGATATAGATACAAAAGAAAGAAGTGATGAGGTAAGACGGTTTTTGCTGAGAATGTTAGAGAATAAAGGAAAATTACCCGGAGAAAAGGATAAAGAAGAATTAATAACAAAATAAACAAATAAAATAACAATGACAAAGAATAATTTAAAATACTTTTTAAATAAACAAAACCTCTTATGATAAAGTCCGAACCACAAATGTCGTTGCATCCACCGTAGTGTATATAGGTAAAGATGCACAGCGTAGGGAAACAATAAAAACGGTGCAAGCGCAAGAAATGGAATCTAAAAATATGGAATAACAACATTCCGCTCTTGCCTCCCCATGCACCAAGTTTTTCTACAAAGCAACAGAATTTATTGCTTTGGCAATATAAATAACATAGACTATTGGGGATGGTTTGATAAATAATAAAATAAAAATACAATGAAAAAATTAATTTTAAAATTTGTTATGCTGACGGTTACAACAGCTGGTCTACTAAGCATTAGCAGTTGCGAAAAAGAAAAAAGTTTTGACTATTTAACAATGAGATACAAAGTTTCTAACGGAGACGAGTTTAATGTATCAGAAGATGGAATGAGTGAAGGTCATGTTCCGATACAATTATACCATGGACCTTATGTAAATAATAGTACAGGAGAA
>JAFZDP010000072.1 GCA_017561155.1 Bacteroidales bacterium
TGCTTTGCAAGTGATTTGCGGATTTTTGTTAGAAAGATTTCTATTTTCTTTTGATTGAGCATAGCGGGCTATGCGATTGAAAAAGAAATAGGAAGATTACAACAAAAAACGTAAAGCACGCAAAAGTTCAGAAAAGAGTGTATAAACTTAGTACGAACGTGGAATTTTTAGAAGTTGCCATTAGTTGTGCCGATAACATATATAGGATAATTGAATAATGTATATAGGTTATTCATTTATCCTATATAGGATATTTTTTGTTGAAATATCGGCCTTGATAGCGATGCTACGGTTGGAGCAATCTTTGCAAGAATTTGGATGGTGTTTGTGCTTTTTCGAGAGTTGGAGTATGGAAGTATGTTTGAATAGATGTGCAACCATTGTGAAGATAATTATTTTGGGCAATTTCTAAAAATTGCTTTGCCGGTGATTTGTGGAATTTTGCTAGAAAGATTTCTACTTTCTTTTGATTGAGCATAGCGGGCTATGCGATTGAAAAAGAAATAGAAAGATTTCGGTAAAAAACACAAAGCACGCAAAAGTTTCAAAGAACACTCTTTTGTTTATCCGAAACGTGGAATTTTTAGAAGTTGCCTTTGTTTTACTTTGGGTTTCTTCTGTGTAGCAAACAAATTTCTTTGCGGTCAAATATTTTTTTACTTCTAGTGGTTTAATCCAATAAAAAATCGTAACTTTGCAAACTTAATTTTAAAGGATAGAATACTCGTATGATTTCACAATCACAGCAAATAAAGATGCAGCAAAAGCTTACGCCACAGCAAATAATGTTGATGAATTTGCTGCAGACTCCTGCTATGCTTATGGAACAGACAATAAAGGAAGAGATTGAAAAAAATCCGTTGTTGGAAGACGATGTGGATACGACCGACCACGCCGATGATTATACCAACGAAACTGTTTCTGACGAATATTCTAATCTTGAGCCATACAACGATTTTGATTTTGAAGAATATATGTACGACGACGAACCTTCGTATAAGGAGGCGTTGGAGTATGATAAGGATCAAGACCGGGATGCTATGATACCCTTTGCTGCTGAAGCTTCGTTTCAAGAGCAAATATTGGAGCAGCTGAACTTGAAAGATATTACCAAGGAGCAGCAAATAATAGGTATGGAGCTGATAGGTAATATAGATTCTGCAGGATATATTACCCGTAGTATCGATGCTATAGCCTACGATATTACTTTTACGAGTGGCATAGAAGTATCGACGCACGACGTGGAAGAGGTGTTGCGTATAGTGCAGTCGTTGGAACCTGCCGGTATAGGTGCACGAAATTTGCAGGAGTGTTTGTCTATTCAGTTGCATAGAATAGAGGAGGAGTCGAGGAGTAAAGCCTTGGCAACAATTATTATAGATAAGCATTTCGAATCGTTTACAAAAAAACACTACGACAAGATAATGGCACGAATGAAGTTGCCTGAGTCTGACTTGAAAAGTGCATTAGAATTGATATTCAAGCTGAATCCGAAACCTGGAACACAGTACGAGATAGAAACTGAACCAACGCAATATGTTGTGCCTGATTTCTTTGTTTCGCAAAGCAATGGTGAATTGTCGTTTAGTCTAAATGTCAACTATCCATCGCTTAAGATAAGCAAACATTATACGGGAATATTGAAAGAAATTTTGGCCAATCCTAATCCTACCAAGTCGCAGCGAGAAACGGCAACATTCATAAAAGATAATACCGAATCGGCTCGTTGGTTTATAGATGCTTTGCGACAACGTCAGCAAACATTGGAAAAGGTGATGAAAATTATTTTGAATTATCAGAAGAATTTTTTCCTTACCGGCGACAAAAATTATTTGCGTCCTATGTTGCTGAAAGATATTGTAGAAAAGACCGGTTATGATCTTTCTACAGTTTCTCGTATAATAAATCAGAAATATGTGCAGACAAACTTTGGAACTTTTGTTTTGAAGGATTTGTTCTCGAAATCGTATGTAGCCGATAATGGCGAGGAAGTGTCGTTGGTGGCGATAAAGAATTTGTTGTTAGAACTTGTGGAAGCGGAGGATAAACAAAATCCTCTTTCTGATGAAGAACTTGTGAAGATATTTAGTGAGAAAGGTTTTACCCTGTCTCGCAGAACGATAACAAAGTATCGTGAAATTTTAAAATTGCCATCGGCAAGATTGAGAAAGGAGTTGAAAGGATAATGAGTACACAGATGCATATATTGGTTTCGCGTTTGTTGCAATTTGTTTTTCATCCGCTTATAGTGGTGTGTTATGCTCCTATTATTGTGATGCAAAGCAATGTGTTGCCTTTCTTTTTCGTGCCACAACAAGCCAAAGATATATTGATACAATTGTTTGTTTGGATGATATTTATATTCCCAATGCTGCTGATAATATTGTTGAACAAGCAAAAGTTTCTTTCGTCCTATTCCGTTCTCAGCCCCAAAGACCTTAGGTTGGTTTTGATCGCCGTAGGTTTTTCGTTGCTTACGGTTTGGTTTGTGTTGTGGGTTGTCGATGTCCCGACCATTGTTACTATAATTCCTATTTTGGCGATTGTCAATGAAGTTATAATATTTCTATTATGCAAAAAGGTTAAGCTCAATGTATACTCTCTGAGTATGTCGGCATTGCTTACATACCTTGTCCTTGTGTCGGTACTTTGCAATCACAATTTATTGTTGGCTATATTGGCAAGTATTCTTTGTGTTGGAGTTATAAATTTCTCGTTTATCGAGGAAGAAATAAGTAGTTTTAAATCAGTGATGATAAGTTCGGCAATTGGTGTAGTTGCTACAGCAATTGCTATGTTTGTTTTTTTGTAAATGATAATGAGTGGCAAAATAAAAAATATAGAACAAATTTTTATGCGATGCAAACAAATGTTTGTGTTTGCGTTGTTTGTGCTGTTTGCCACAATAGTTTTTTCGCAAAACAAAAAGCCTCAGCAATCGTACTACGATTCGTTGGTAAACAAGACATACAACAAAATTTTAGATGAAATGGATTCGGTGGAAATTAATGAGACCGAAATTATCGATAAGATTTTCCTTGAAAAAAGTATGCCCGATATGCCATCGCTTATATGGTATGGTGGTACTTTTTCCGAATCGCGAGTTAGTGTAGGTACTTATTCGGTGTTGGATTCTTTTCCCGACGAGGTACGCTTGCAGTTGGTAAAGGATAGTACAGGTTTTTGTTTTCCTATAAAAAATGTAATAACCTCGCCTTATGGTTGGCGAGAACGTTGGAATCGTCCACACCGAGGGGTTGATATAGCACTGCGAACAGGCGACAAGATATATTGTTGTTTCGATGGTATTGTCAGGATAGCACGTCCTATGGGAGCATACGGCAACTTGGTTGTAGTGCGTCATTACAATGGTTTGGAAACAGTGTATGGTCACTTGTCTAAGATATATGTAAAACCAAAACAGAAAGTTACAGCAGGAACTGTGCTTGGATTGGGAGGTAGTACCGGAAGGTCTACGGGGCCGCATTTGCATTTTGAGGTGCGTTTTCAGTACGAAGCATTCGACCCTGAGTGGATATTGGATTTTAAAACATATACTTTACGAACCAAGAAATTGTATTTGGATAGGACGTATTTTGGTATAAGAAAGCCAAGAAATAAAAATGAAGTGGCAGTGTATAAAGCCGACGAAAGCAAGGTAAAGGAAGAAGAAGTAAAGAAAGAAGTAGTGCCTAGTGTGCAACAATATAGACGTCCGAACTACCACATAGCCAAAAAAGGTGATACATGGCAAAAGTTGTCGACCAAATATAAAGTGTCGGTAAAGCGGTTGAAACGATTAAATTCTGCAACTAGTGATTATATAAAACCTGGAACAAAAATAAGATTGAACTAAATATATTATATAATAGATTATGGAAACCAAAAAAGTAAATTTATCGGAATATAATCCGGAGGTAATACCTTCGGGCGAAGATTTTAATATAGGAATAGTAGTGTCGGAATGGAATCCTACTATAACAAATAGTTTGTTGGAAGGTGCTTATACAACTCTTCAAAAACATGGAGTTAAGGACGAAAATATAGCAGTAGAGCATGTTCCGGGTAGTTTTGAATTGCCTACAGGAGCCAAGTTGATGCTAAAATATGGCAAATACGATGCTATTATTTGTTTGGGTTGTGTTATACAAGGCGAAACACGCCACTTCGATTTCATTTGCGAAGCAGTAGCAAATGCCACAGCACAATTGGCAATGGCAGAAAATCGTCCTGTTATTTTTGGATTGCTTACTACCAACGATATGCAACAAGCTCTCGATCGTTCGGGTGGAAAACATGGAAACAAAGGTGTTGAAGCTGCAGTAACAGCATTGAAAATGGCAGCTTTGAGAGCAAAACTAAAGGCAGAATCAACAAAGAAATAGCAAAACTATGAGTGCTAGAGTAGTGTTTATGGGAACTCCCGAGTTTGCGGTAGAGTCGTTAGATGCTTTGGTTAAAGCCAACTACGATATTGCAGCAGTGGTAACTGTGCCGGATAAACCATCGGGACGTGGTCAGAAATTAAGTTGTTCGGCTGTAAAAGAATATGCAATGCAAAACAATCTTAACGTATTGCAGCCTGAAAAACTTCGCGACGAAACCTTTTTATCACAGCTTCGCGAACTTAATGCTGATATATTTGTGGTAGTGGCCTTTCGTATGTTGCCCAAAGTGGTTTGGGATATGCCAAGGTTAGGAACATTTAATTTACATGCTTCGCTTTTACCTCAGTATAGAGGTGCTGCTCCTATAAATTGGGCAATAATAAATGGTGAGAAAACAACAGGTGTGACAACCTTTTTGCTGAATGAAAATATAGATGAGGGTGAAATACTTTTGCAAGAAAGTATAGATGTATTGCCTACAGATACTGCTGAAACTATACATGATAAACTTGCCGAAATAGGAAAAGCACTTGTGGTGCGCACAGTAAAAGGATTGGAAGAAGGGAATTTGCAACCTAGACCACAGCAAATCTTAGCAGAATTGAAACCGGCACCAAAGATATTCAAGCCTGATTGTGCAATAGATTGGGAAAAGAGTGGCGAAGATATAGTTAATTTTGTGCGTGGATTGTCGCCATATCCTGCTGCAACAATGGTGTTGGAAAATCCTGCTGCAAATACAGAATTGTCGTTCAAAGTGTTTGAAGTGTGCTACGAATCATGCAGCTCTGCCGAAAAAAATAAGATATATACAGATAAAAAACACTACCTAAAAATAGGAATTTCCGGTGGATATATCTCTATTTTGACACTACAAATGAGTGGAAAGAAGAAAAATAGTATTCAAGATTTTCTTAGGGGTAACGATGTAAGTAGTTGTTTGCTAAAGGTATAATACTATTAATGGGCGTCGGTAAATATTTTTGTTCAAAAAAACATATATTTTTGATTGTATATTAAATATTTTTACTATCTTTGCAACCAATTAAACTAATGTGTAAAACACTTAAAAAATTACTTAGTTATGAATAAAAGCGAATTGATTGATGCAATGGCAGCAAACGCAGGTTTGACAAAAGAAACTGCCAGAAAAGCGTTAGATGGTTTTATCAATGCAACAACAGAGGCATTGAAAAATGGAGATAAAATTTCCATTCTAGGTTTTGGCTCGTTCGAAACAGTTGAAAGAAAAGAAAGAGAAGGTTTAAATCCTTCTACAAAGGAAAAAATTATAATTCCTGCAAAGAAAGTAGTGAAATTTAAACCGGGTGCAAATTTGAAATAGAAATATTTTGAGGCAGTTGGCTAAAGATGATATTAGACATTGCCTTAATAAAGACCACAAGTTCGGAACAATAAAATTTGGACTTGTGGTCTTGTTGGTATGTATAGAAGATTGGTAAAGATATAAATATAAAATCTGTATAATGAAGAAATTATCGATGGATGAGCTTGGTAGGATAAGCGTTGACGAGTATAAGCAAGCTGATAAAACACCTATAGTGATAGTGTTGGATAACATTAGAAGTTTGAACAATATAGGTTCAGTATTTCGTACAGCTGATGCTTTTAGGGTATGCCAAATTATGCTTTGTGGAATAACAGCCACACCTCCGCATCGTGACATACACAAAACAGCATTGGGTGCCGAAGTTTCGGTGGATTGGAAATATTTTGAAAATACTACCGATTGTATAGAGTATTTAAAGGCCGAAGGGTATAAAGTATATGCTGTAGAACAAGCCGATGAAAGTGTTTCGTTGCAAAATTTTGATATAGCTCAACATCACAAAATAGCAATAATCTTGGGCAATGAAGTTGATGGCGTTGATGATGAAGCTATAAAAATGTCTGATGGATGTATAGAAATACCACAATATGGTACAAAACATTCTCTAAATGTTTCTATAGCAACCGGAATTGTAGTATGGGATATATTTACAAAGTTGAATAAATGGTACAAGATATAAAAAAAGATGATTAAGTGTTTTTTTAAGATGTTTTATGGTTTATTATGAATCTTAAAGTGGATATATGTTGTCTTAGGGATAGGTAAAAATAAATAGTAGAAATAAATACAAGGAAAATAAAAGATGAAAAGAATATCGTTATTTTTATGCTTAGCTGTACTAGTTACAAGTATGCAGGTAAAAGCACAAAGTTCTTCACCTTGTCCGGGATTGAAAAATCCTCAGGAATTTGTTATGTATCCTTCAAATTATTCTGGTCAAGTAGGGACAAGACAGTCGGGAGTATCGACTTTTAATCAGTATTATACAATTATGACAGGACCAATAATTTCTGCGGGCTCATTGGCTACAACTGTAAGTTCAGGTTCTAATAGTTGTGCTTCTGGAAATAATGAGCCGAATCGTTTTGTTATAAAAAATACCGGAACAGACCCTAATACCGGAAATAGATTGAACTATACTCCTTCCTACGACGCAAGTTTTATAAAATCAATACGTTTAGGAAATTGTAATACCAATGCTGAGGCAGAGGGATTGTATTATACTATGCAGGTTCTTCCTACTAATGGACTTTTGTTTATTCATTATGCTATAGTATTGGAATCACCTGGTCATGGACAGGATGACGATCCTGAGTTTATTATAGTAGTAAAGCGAGAGACTTTTCCTGGGTCCGGTCAATATGTAGGTATAAATGATACATTGTGTTATATTGTGCGTAGCCCTAGTAGTGCAACTAATCCTTCCGCTCCATGGTTGAGTGCCGGAAATAATATCGTGTATAAACCATGGGCTAAAGTAGGTATTAATCTAGCTAATTATATGTATGAAAATATTCGAGTTGAAATGTATATTGGTGATTGTGAATGGATGGGTCACTTTGGATATTGTTATATAGCGGGTGATTGTCAACCAATGAAATTGTCAGCTAGTGATTGTGCAGCCGGAGATGCAACGCATGTGGCTACTATTTCTGCACCTAAAGATATGCTTTCATATCGTTGGCAACGTAAGAATGCTGTAGGTAATTGGGAAGATATAGCAGGAGCTACAGACTCTATACTGTTTATCCAAACAGCCGATTTTTATCTTGATAATACAGGTAATAGGGTGCCTTCAAACGATTTTAAATGTATAATGACTTCAGCATTAGATCCTTCAAAACCTTTTGAGTCTTATTTGCAAACTACCGTGAATAATAAGAAACCATATATTTCTATAGATACAACAATGGACTGTGATGGTTCTATAGTTCTTACCGATCGTAGTGTAGCACCATATACACCAAACGAAGATGATGTTGTGGATACAAATTTGTCTGTATGGGATTTTGGAGATGGTTCAGAACCTGTTACCGGTGGTAA
>JAFZDP010000016.1 GCA_017561155.1 Bacteroidales bacterium
GTGGTTATAGCAAAGGTGTTCACCTCTTCCCATTCCGAACAGAGAAGTTAAGCCCTTTATCGCCGATGATACTGCACTTGTTTGTGGAAAAGTAGGTAGCCGCCAATCTTTA
Organism: Bacteroidales bacterium; assembly: GCA_017561155.1. Lineage (GTDB taxonomy): Bacteria > Bacteroidota > Bacteroidia > Bacteroidales > P3 > HGM05376. The sequence continues at coordinate 113 of JAFZDP010000016.1, forward strand.
ACCAAAGGGAATCCAAATGGGTTCCCTTTTTTATTTTAGGTAATTTCTAAAAATTGCTTTGCAGGTGATTTGCGGAATTTTCTTGAGAAGATTTCTACTTTCTTTTGATTGAGCATAGCGGGCTATGCGATTGAAAAAGAAATAAAAAGATTTCAAGAAAAAACGCAAATCACGCAAAAGTTCTTTTATCACATGATAATACTTCATAGAACGTGGAATTTTTAGAAGTTGCCTTTATATAATGTACAATATCTTTGAGTTTTTTCGTTTATTATCCATAATCAAAAATACAGAAAAATTATGTTAGGTGCAATTATTGGTGATACCGTAGGATCGGTATATGAGTTTGAAAATATCAAAACAACAGAGTTTGATTTGTTCGCTCCGGATTGTGATTATACTGATGATAGTGTGATGACAATGGCTGTGGCAGACTGGCTGTTGAATGATAAGACACGCAACACACAAGCATTGGTAGATACTTTTGTTTATTTTGCCAATAAGTATCCATGTCCGATGGGGGGATATGGTAGTGGTTTTCATCGTTGGTTGACTAGTCCTGATATCTCGTTTGATGAGGCAGTGCGTGACGATGGGACAAAGTATATTGCGTTTAAAGAGATGCGAAAACCTTATAATAGTTGGGGTAACGGCTCTGCTATGAGGACTAGTGCTGTGGGATGGATGTTTGACACCCTCGAAGAAACAGAACGAATTGCGGCATTGCAAGCCGGAATTACTCATAATCATCCTGAAGGTATAAAAGGTGCTCAAGCTGTTTCTGCAGCTATATTTATGGCCAGAAATGGAATGACAAAAGAAGATATAAAACTATATATTGAGAGTAAATATGGCTACGATCTGTCGAAGACATGCGATGAGATACGACCATATTACGAGTATAATGAGTCTTGTCAGGGCACAGTGCCACAAGCTATGATTGCCTTTTTCGAGAGTACGGATTTTGAGAGTTGTGTGCGTTTGGCTGTTTCGCTGGGTGGAGATTGCGACACGTTGACCTGTATAGCAGCCGGAATGGCAGAGGCGTTTTATAAAGATATTCCCGGGTGGATTATTGATGAGACATGGAAACGATTGCCGGATGATTTTAAAACGATTCTGACTAAATTTAATAGCGAAACTGGGTATAATATCATTAATTATATTCCTAAATCTTCGTTTGCTTAATTGAAATATGTGTGTTTAGAGTTGTACAACTGTATAGTATTCGATAATATATGCCGTTACTTGTTCCAAAATCGTAGCTACGGAAGAGTAACGGCATTATTTTTACCAAATTCTGCTTCGTAAAATAGGCAACTTCTCAAAATTGCTTTGCAACTGCTTTGTGGAATTTTTTTGAGAAGATTTCTACTTTCTTTTGATTGAGCATAGCGGGCTATGTAATTGAAAAAAGAAATAGAAAGATTCCAAGAAAAAACGCAAAGTAGGCAAAAGTTTAAAGAAGAATTTTTCTATGTGCCTTAAACGTGGAATTTTTAGAAGTTGCCTACAGCTGTTTTTAGGGTTTATAGGTTTATTATCAGCTCGCCATGCGATGAGAACCCAATTTTTTGAACATTAAACGGGAAAATTGTTTTTTGCTATAATCTTTACATTGTTAGATGTTTAGTATTGGTAGAAATGATATTTGCGTAAATAAAAGTATATTTTCCTTTTTGCATGTCAAAAATAATTATTATTTTTGCGGTTTGAAAAAACAAATATCATGGCAGAAAATTTATCATATAATCCTTATAGAGATATGCACAACGATGTGCAGTTTTCTGCTATGTTTTTCGGTAAAAACTTCCAAAATATTCCACTTTTCAATTCTACACAAACGGCTGTAAAAGAGTTCGATTCGTATGGTTTAAAAGTATTCACTTTTACCGGGAAAGAAAGAGATTCAGAGACAGGCTTTTCCTACTTCGGAGCACGGTACTACGATTTGGATTTGATGACGGGGTGGCTTAGTGTAGATCCTATGGCGGATAAGTACCCTAGTTTGTCGCCGTATGCTTATTGTGGATGGAACCCGGTTAGGTTGGTGGACCCGGATGGGGAAGGACCAATTTTTTCACTTGCCGGAGCGTTAGTTGGTGCTACAGTTAATACTGTATGTGCTGTAATGGAAGGTAAATCCGGAACAGAACTTGTTGCTGCCGCTGTTGGATGTGCTATTACAGGAGCTGTGGTATCAACAAATCCATTAGCAAGTGTAGCAGCAAGTGCAGCTGAAAATTATGCAGAACAGCAATTAAATGTATGGTTCGGAAATAAAGAAAATGTAGATGGTGTTGAGGTCGCTGTTGCATCTGGTTTTGGAGTAATAGGTGGAAAAGCAGAAAAAATAGCTAAAGCTAATGTGAAAAATAAAGCAGAAAAAGTTTCTCTTAAAATAGGAGATGAAATAAAAGAATCTGTAAAAGCCGAAACTAAAAAAACTTATGGCACAGTGAAGGGACATTCAATTCAAGGTAAAATTAATCGTGAAACAAGAAAGAGAATAAAAAACTACAAAGAACAGAAAGAGGTGGAAGGAAAAACTAAGGTTGATGCGATTTCTATAGCAATCCAACGCTACACAACAAATAAAACAACAAATGATGTAAATAAAGTTTTAAAAAGAGAATAATGAAATCCGAAAAAATAGTATTTAAAGATATGATAACGAAACCTATCGCTATTATTTTGGCGATAGGGTTATTGATATTTTGCTTATTTGTTGAAGAGGCTCCTATTTTATTAAAATCAATACTGTGTATACTTTATGTTTTTCTTCTTTCTAATCAACCGTTTAATGATATGATTATAATTACTGATAGACGTTTGATATTATATTATGTTCGAGATTTGAAAATAAAAAATAAAATAAAAAAGTTAGATATTATGTGGGAAGATATTAAAGATGTTCATTTTTATAATTCTTATGGTTCTCATATTGTTTTTAGAACAAAGTATAATATGGATGGATACACCAAAGATATAGATTGCATTGCAGTCACCAATAAACGTTACAAAAAAATAAAAAAACTAATTAATCAAAGAATAGCAAATGCGAAACGTGTTTGATTGTTTTTATATTCTAATGATAGTAATGATTTTATCATATCAAAAAAATCAACATATTTAAAAACTACAAACGAGTAACAATTATGTACCAACCAAACACAAATATAACACCAAAATACCGCCAAGAAATGCACTATAACTATGTGGGAAATAGTGGTTTTTGGGACTCATATTGCTTTTTTCTTTGTTCTCCGCTTTTGCATTATCACTACGTTAGTACTTCGTTAACCATGCAAATTCCTACGGAAACGCTATCGCAAAGCCACAGGCTTTGCTTCATCGGGAAAGAAAGAGACTCAGAGACAGGCTTTTCCTACTTCGGAGCGAGGTATTACGACTCGGACTTGATGACAGGTTGGCTTAGTGTAGATCCTATGGCGGATAAGTATCCTAGTTTGTCGCCGTACAACTATTGTGCTTGGAACCCGATTAGGTTGGTGGACCCGGATGGGGAGGAGATTTGGATAGTTGGTGATGATGGAAATTCTTATCAATATATAGATGGTAAATTGTATACAGATAAAGGTGTGATATACAAAGGAGATGATATATTTGCAGGTCAGGTAAAAAAAGCCTTAAAATCATGTAGTAGAAGAGAACTTCGGAAAGAAATACAGGAATTGCAAAAAAATAATTATGAAATAACTATCAAACGTTCTTATTTCGATAATACTACTGAGTCAACATGTTCGATTGATGAATCAAATGGAGTTGGATGTAATTCTACAATAAATTATAATCCTAATTCATATGGAACAAAATTTGATGGGAAAAGAGCTCCATATATAGGACTTGCACATGAACTCGGTCATGCGTATGATGCAATGCTCGGCAAAATAGATGCTAATGAAGTTCTTGTATACAAGGATATAAAGACTAGTTATGCAGTTGGGAAAATTTCTAGGTGCGAAATAGATGCTGTTAAATTTGAAAATATTGTGCGCCCAAAAAATAATCAAAGAACAACCTATGATGGATACGATTTAAAATATTACCTCTATCCGACAAATAAAACACTTCAAGAATATTATAATTTAGAATAGTACAATAAACATAAAATATTATCATGAAAACTAAGGTGTTTATATTACTTACAATTATTTCGCGAGTAACTCTTGCACAAATCCCTGGCTTTGAATTTCAATACACTAACCGTAATGAAATAGCCTACGATTCATCTCTTTTTGTTGTGGATACTATTTGTCTGCAATCGCCATCAAAAGAATATTTAAACAAAGTAATCGAATTGTATGATGATAAAATCAATGAACGTTATTATGATGGTGAGAGATATGTTTTTCCGATACGTGTAAAATGTAATAGTAAAGTTTATCTTGCAACATTTACTGCCGCAGGACTTTATGCTGCTTCAAGTACGGACATGAATATGCAAGACTTTCAACACCATCTTGCACAGCTTTTGGAAAATAGCGACACTATAGCTTTAGAACAAATACCCATAAGGCATGTAGGAAGTTCTAATTATATCATATCCAAACAAACTGATGTGGAAATAGCTTTATTTAGAAAGAATAAGTGGCTTTTTTTGAATTATTTTTTCAGAGAAATTCCGGGTCTTACTGATACTTACCAATTTATAGGGTTAGACGAACAAATACCGGCAGTAGTAGCTCAATTATATAATTGGGGCATATTGGTTGTAGATGGCGGCGGAAGCGATCAAACTTCTGCTATTTATATTAGAAAACAACATTACCCCGATTTAAAAAATTATCCTGTAGATTATGCAGATAGAGAATTTGTAAAAACATGGATGAAGGTATTTAGGAAGAAACAGTTGTACAAGTTTTCACTTATCGATCGTGGATGGTGGCATTTAAGAGAAGATAAATGGTGGAAAGATACAATCCAATAAGAAACGTAACTTTTTGAGTAAAAAAAGAGCTAAAAAGATTTTTTTACCACAAAATAAGGAATATAAGATGATTAAACGTATTTACATTATAATATTTACATTATTTGGTTCTATTTTTATGAATGCTTGTTTGAATATAGAACCAAAAGGAGGTTGGCATACAAAGAATCGCTCTTATTCTTCTGAAGAATCAAAACGTAAGGGTGTATTCTTAAACCATTATGATATGGTTAGTCCTTTTGAATATAAGGATAGTATATTTTATTTAAAACTAGTCTTTAATGATGTATTTTCGGAAATAACTCATTTTAGAGATTCTGCATATACAGTCTTCGATTCCAATAAGAATGAATTTTTCCCTCAAACATTTGTAGGGATTATCGATTCGATAAACACCGAAATAGACTGGTATAGAGATGAAAATAAAAAGAATAAAGCAATATCTAGTCCATCTAAATTAGATAGATTTCACTATTGGTACGTTTATTATTATTTTAGTTTCGATGATCGTCGTTTTCATCTTTTTAATGGGACACTTGTGATATGGCCTAGTGTCATGGGAATGAAACATCCTTGTCCTGAAATAAAATACTCTAACGGACATAAATATATAGAATTACCTGATACTTTGAGAATAGAGGTTTATGCAGATTCTGATTATAAGAAATTATGCGGATTAGAAGAAGATAAAAAAATAGTATTTGGAGAAATGGTGTTTGTAAAAAGAACGGATACTGCGCAACGAGTACCAAAATCATCAGAAAATAAAAGAAAGAAAAAAAGTTTATTCAAAAGGAATGATAAAATACTATTAATATACAAACCCAAATCGAAATAAATAATACGATATATATATGCTTAATCACTGTCAAAATATAGGACTAAAATATCATTCAGAAACACGCTATAACGATACAAAAAATAGTGTTTTTTTGGGCTCAAATTGTTCTCCACTTTTGTGCTATCGTTCCGTTACCACTGCATTTACCGCACAAATTCCTGCGGAAACGCTATCGCAAAGCCACAGGCTTTGCTTCATCAGGAAAGAAAGAGACTCAGAGACAGGCTTTTCCTACTTCGGAGCGAGGTATTACGACTCGGATATTTTGACGGGTTGGTTAAGCGTAGATCCTATGGCGGATAAGTACCCTGGTTTGTCTCCTTATGCTTATTGTGCTTGGAACCCGGTTAAGCTGGTGGACCCGGATGGGGAGGAAGGAATAGTAGTGTCAGGTTCTCCCGGCAAACACAAGAATAAATTACATTTTTTGGTAAATGGGCTTGATAGGGCTGTAAAGGCAAAAAAACAAGTTAAGAAAGGAGAAGTTGTAACA